>JACDAG010000108.1 GCA_013695565.1 Bradyrhizobium sp. | reverse complement strand
GATGGGAGCAAGGGTCATCGCCGCAGCATCGACGCCGGAGAAGCGCGAATTCGCTGCTGGTTACGGCGCCGATGAAACCATCGACTACACCAAGGCGGATTGGCGCGACACGCTGAAGGGCCTGACCGGCGGCAACGGCCCGGATGTCATCTTCGATCCCGTCGGTGGCGAGGTCGCGCTGCAGGCGTTTCGCTCGATCGCCTGGCGCGGGCGACATCTGGTAGTCGGTTTCGCCTCCGGCACCATTCCGGCGCTGGCGTTCAACCTTCCGCTGCTCAAGGGCGGCGCGCTGCTCGGCGTCGATCTCGCGCAAATCCAGAAGCGCGAGCCGGAAACGCATGCCCGGCTGATCGCGCAATTGTTCGACTGGCTCGCTTCGGGAAAATTGAGCCCTGTAGTAGGCAAAGTAGTTGCGTTCGAGAATTTTCGCGAGGCCTTCAAGACCATGCAATCGCGATCTGCACTTGGCAAAATGATCGTCAAATTCGACTGAGGACAGCAAGATGCCCGACGGAAAAGTCGCCAGCGGAGCCGGGCGTCGCCTGATGCACACGCGATCGGTCGAGTGCAACGGCTACATCAGGGACGACGGTCTCTGGGAAGTCGAGGCGCGGCTGGTCGACGTCAAGCCCTTCACGCAGGCCGCCGATCGCTATCGCGAGGAACTGAAGCCCGGCGACCCCGTTCACGACATCCGCCTGCGGCTCGCGGTCGACAACACCATGAAAGTCCACGAGGCGGAAGCCACGATGGCCGCGACGCCCTATCCCACCTGCATCGACGTTCAACCGATCCTGCAGCGATTGGTCGGCGAAAGCATCGGCAAGGGCTGGCGCGAGGTGGTCCGCCGCAGGATCGGCCGGCTTGAGGGCTGCACGCATCTGTCGGAACTGCTGGGTCCGGCGGTGACCACGCTGTTCCAGACCATGTCGCACGGCGAGGATCCGGAAGGGCGCGACTCGCTGGCAGACCAGCAGAACTCCGGCAAGCGGCCGTTCTTCATCGGCGGCTGCTATTCCTGGCGCACCGACGGGCCGATCGTTGCCGACAAGTTTCCGCAATTTGCGACCAGGCCGGCGGCAGCGGACTAGGCCGACGGTCGCGATCGGGCCCGGTCACGAAATTACAACCGCCGGCCACCGCGGAGTTGTGAAGTACCGCGCTTGACAAGCCGGGCACCTGTGGTTGTCTTTTCCCCGATCGGCTTGCAAAGCGATAGCGGGAAATCTCATGTCTAAAAGCTTCGCCGTATTGGTCGGCGGCCTGACGGCTGTCGTGATGCCTGTCCTGCTGGTACTCAGCCTTGCGATCTTCCTGCACAAGGATGCGATCAAGTCGATCTACAAGAATGTCGACGACATCTCGGATGGCGAGATGCCGGCTACCGTTACTTCCTTCCAGTCCGGTCCGGAGGTTGTCAGCACCATCGGCGGCAGCGGCAACGGGTTGAATTGCAGCCTCCCATCCGTCGTCAACGTGTTCTTCGACGGCAGCAAGGACGAAGACGGCAAGCGTCACCTCGTGCTGCAGCGTTTCCGGCAGGCATGCGTCTTCCACGATCTCTGCTACCGCCACGGCCTGGCGACCTACGGCTATAACCAGAACGATTGCGATCGCGTCCTGCAGAACGAGGCGTTCCGGCTTTGCCTGTACATCCGGAACGGCCGCGCGGCGGACGAGGCGGAACGGTGCCAAACCGATTCAAAGATGGTGCTGGCAGGCGTGAGCCTCGGTGGCTCAGGCGCCTACCGTGCCTGGGACCGATCGACCTACTTCGAATTCGAATCCGACCCGTCGCGCTCGAACGGCTTCCTCGTCAGCCGGGTCGTTGATCACCCGTTCAAATCGGTCGACCCGGCAAAATATCGCGGCGATTCCGATCAGGTCATCCTGACCTTCGAAAACATTCGATCCAGCCTGACCGTCACCTGCATTACCTGCAGGAAGGTGCCGATCCTGCAATGGACGCGCGACCCCAATGACGTCACGCCCGAATTCCGCTCGGTTGGCTTCAACACTCTTCCCGAGGCCTTGCTGAAACACCAGGATCAGCTGCTGTCCGAGACCCAACCGGTCTGGCTGCCGCCGCGGCGCCGTCACGCGGCGCCGCATTTGCTGGTCGATAGTACCGGCAAGAATCATCTGATCTGGATGAGCCGGAACAATCCGAGAGACACGGTTTCCTGCATCGTCGTGGCGGATGCGGCGAAACTGCTGACCCACACCCTGCCGCGGCTGGACTACTGCGCGGTCGGCGCCGGCTCAAAACTCTCCATGGTCGAAGTTGACATGTTCGTGACCTCGCCGCTTCCGATGGAGCTTCCGGGTGCGCCCGAACGGGATCGTATCTTTGCAACCGGCCTCAGCGCGCAGACGACGACCAGTCACAGCCTGAGCTTCTGTTCGAGGTCCGCATCCAGGGCGGTCGATTATGACGACCCCAATCACGATGACCGGGCCAAATGCCATACCTTCTTCGAGGACAGGATTTCCAAGGGAGCCGGCCTCGGTGCGTTCCAGAACTTTGCCGTGGTGCGTCCAGGACAGCAGATCTTCTTCGCGCGCGACCTCGCCCTGCCCTCGGATTCGCTGTTCACCAGGGTCAGGCAACGCGTCCTGGGCGACACCTATTCGCCAAGCGGTGTCATGGTGGCGATCGATCTTGCCGCGCCCACGACCGCCAAAGGACCGCTGACGTCGAAGATCCAGAAAATGGTGCCATTTGATATCGATGACCGTTTCGATCCGATGATGCCGATCACGCGCGCCAAGGACGACCTGCGCTTCCTCAGTCTGCAGACGTCGGAAAAAACGGTCGGCGTCCATATGATCGATTTTTCAAAGGACAATCCGGCAGTCGGCAATGTGATCCTCAGCATGAACGGCAGCCCGGTCGACCTGCATCCTTCCTGGGCATTGCGGCCGGTGCTCGTGCTTGAAACCCGGGAGGCCAACCCGAAGACTAAACTGGTATTCTCGCGCGGTGAGATGGCGATCGATCCCGACAAGCCGATCGACCCCGCGGCGACCAGCGAAGTGTTGGGCCTGGAGACGCTGGTGTTCGAACGCGATGCCGCAGCTTCAGACAAGCCTTTCCAGAAATCGGTCGGGGCGACCTGCACGGTGACGTATTCGTTCAAGACCAACACCGATTTTCAATGCTATCGCGCGTTCGACCCAAAACGTCCGATGCGGGCCTCACCGGCGACGCGGATGCAGGCGTCCCAGTTGCTGGTCGGACACTTTGCCGGACGCGAAGGCCACGGCATCGCATTCCCCGATTTTTGCCGGCAGTCCGATCCGATCATCCTGCAGCCAAAAGGCGACGCCTTCGTGCAAACCGTGGAATCCCTGGGCAAGGAAGGCGAGCTCAGACGCAAGGTTACCTGCACGCCGCTCAACACAAATGCCGAGGTCAGCGGGCCGATCAAACACAGGGCATTGAACTGACGGCCTTTCAGCCGCTCAACCCTCTTCCGCACTGGCCTTGACGATCGCGGCATGCGGATCGTCGGCTGGCAGGATGTCCCGGATGTAATCGCGGGCCTTCCACTCCGGCGGAGGTGGCGGCCCTTCGCCTTCGCGCGGCACGTAAGGCGACAGCTTTGCGCCCGCGAGGTCGGGCACATAACGCGGGCAGTTCGGATAGATTTCGCACTCGATCCGCACCACGAGCTGCGCGCCGTAATGCCGGCCGATCGCTGCCGCGTCGTCGAGGATCGCGGCGCGGCCGTTGATGCGCATCCGCCGGCTCTTGCCGTCGAACCGCACGAACAGCAAACCGACATTCGGATTGCGCGACAGATTGCCGAGCGTGCGGTACATCGAATTGCCGTCATATTCGGGGTATTCGATGATGTTGGATCCGACGACCTTGACGAAGCCGGGATCGCCCGACTTGATATTGCAGTCGACATAGTCTGCAAACGACGTGCCGATGAAGAAGAACGGCGAACTCTCGATCAACGCCTTCTCGTCGTCCCAGAATTCGTAGTGCTTGCGGTGCCGTTCGATCGCCTCGGCCACCCGCCGCCCGTCGAACCGGTCCTGCAGTTTGCTCATTCCCTCATGATAGAACGCCCGCTGCCACATCGGCTTGCTCCCTATTTCCTCAGGCAAGACACTAACGCCGATCGGACACAGCCGCCAGCCGCGGCCTGACGCTAATATGTGAGACCGGGCCGAAGCGCTTTCAGTTTGTCTGCGATCTCGCGGGCGTCGGCGGCATCCGAGTGCGAAAGATGCCGGGTGATCGAGGCATAATCCTCATCGGATTTGTGCTGGTTCAGTTTGCGCTGTCCTTCCACCTGCGTCACGTCCATTTCAAGCACGACGATCGATTGCAGCATCGTCTCGCGTTTGGTCGCTTCCATGGTCGACAATGACCATGGCGGCTTCGGAACCAGCCGCTCTTCGAATGTCGCGAGCAGCGCGTCGCCATGGTCGCGGCTGCTTTCCGTCGAAAGCCGCCGCACCGGACCGGAAAGATGCACGGCCTCATAGAGCCAGGGAGACGTGATCCGGCGTCGCATACCAGTCGTTCGAAACATAGGCGTCCGGCCCCGAGACGATCAGCAGGAACGGATTCTTGCCGTCGGCGAGTTCGGCCAGTTTGTTCCGCGCAGTCAGGTGAAACTGCACCGTGACGGCATCCGGCGTCCGGCTGATCCTGAACGGAACGTGCGAACTGATCGGGCCGGCTTCGCCATTCCCGACAACAGCTCCGAACCCGCGCGAGGCAGCGAACTTCAGCGCGTCGTCGCGGTCCCAGGCAAACATTGAACGAAGGATGTGCACGGCGGTCTCCCCGTTACGTCAGTCAGGAGCGGCCCGCCTGATGCGATCAACTATCGCGAACGCTGCCGCCAGCGCGCACCCGGCGATGATGCCGACGGTCAGATCCTCGATCAGCGTGAGCCCGAAAGTGGCGAGCACCACGCCGGCGCCGCGCCAGTCGTGCAGCAGATGAAGGAATTCTTCCTTCTCCGCCATGTTCCAACACACGACCACCAGCACGCCGGCGAGCGTCGATAGCGGGATAAAACTGGCAAGCGGTGCGGCAATCACCATGAAGATCAGCACGAACAGCGCATGCAACATGCCCGGGACCGGGCTAACCCCGCCGGCGCGAATGTTGGTGGCGGTGCGGGCGATCGTTCCGGTGACGCTGATGCCGCCGAATATCGCCGAAGCGACATTGGCGATGCCCTGCGCCACGACTTCCATATTATAGCGATGCTTTCGACCGGTCATGCCGTCGGCGACCTTGGCGGAGAGCAGGCTCTCGACCGCGCCAAGCAGCGTGAAGGAAAGCGCAGCCGGCAACACATCAAGCACCAATGACGTCGAGAACGACGGCAATCGAGGAGACGGCAATCCATCCGGCAGTTGGCCAAAGTGACTGCCAATCGTTTCTACCGGCAGGCCGAACAGCCATGCCGCCAGCGAAGCAAGCACCACGGCGATCAGCATGCCCGGCCAGTTCGGCAGCAGGCGCCGCAGCAGGAAGATCAAGGCGGCCGAGCCTACGCCGATCGCGAGCGCAGCCGGGCTGACGGTCGGCAGCGCCTGCCCGAGCATGGCAAGCTTCGGCAACAGCGGTCCGGGTTCGGCACCGGGCAATTTCAGGCCGCCGAGATCCTTGATCTGGCTGGCAAAGATCGTCACCGCGATGCCGCAGGTGAAGCCGACGGTCACGGCATGCGGAATATAGCGAATGAGCGACCCGAGCCGCAGCAGCCCGATCAAAGTCAGCATGAATCCGGAGAGGAAGACGGTCAGCAAAAGCCCATCCAGCCCGAATTTGGCGACGGTCGCGGCGACGAGAACGATGAATGCGCCGGCGGGACCGCCGATCTGATAGCGGCTGCCGCCCAGCGCCGAGACTAAAAAGCCGCCGATGACGGCGGCATATAATCCACGCTCGGGCGAAACGCCCGAGGCGACGGCGATCGCCATCGACAGCGGGAGCGCCACGATCGCGACGGTCAGCGCGGCCAACACATCCCGGCGAAAATGGCCGAGATGGTACCCCTCGGCCAGCACGGTGGCGAGTTTCGGACGATAGGTATGGGCAGTGGCGGAGCCGTCGGGCATCGCGGGCAACCGGTCTGGATTCCCGGGGATTATAGCCGAGGACCGCGCACGCGCAGCAAAGGAAAAAAACGCATCCGGCGTGATTTTTGTCCAATCCGGATCAGGGGCCGAGCGGATTGGTAGCGTATAGTGCGCTCAGGTTGCGGCGTCCTGCCCGAAGCCGGTTCGCGTGCGGAAACGTTCAGTGATTGAGGAATGACGATGCCTTCTCTGGCGCAATGGCTCGCGGCAGCGATCTGCGTGGCAGCTTCATCGGCGGCAACCGCCGAGCCTTCCCTCGAGGCCAAGGCGATCTGCCGCGCGGCGATGGCGTCGATCACCGGGCGCGACCTCAAACTGTTTCAGGCGGCCGACGCCCCCGACGGCACGATCGCGCTGACCTATGCGCGCGCGTTCGACAATTTCGTATGGGCCTATCACTGCCGGCTCGAGGGCAATCGGGTGATATGGGCGGACGAGCCCGGACGCTGGCGGCAGGACGCCAAGGACGACAAGATCACGTTTGAGGCCATCGGCAGTGGCGCGCAGCTGCGCATCACCATATCTCCCGCCAATGGATCAGCTACGCAAGAATCGTTCGATCGCGACAAGCTTCTGGGGCGCTAGATAGAGCGGGGCAAAAAACAAAATCTCGAAAACAACCCCATGCAAAGCAAATAGACGGTATTATATTACCTCGTTTTCAGCCGCATGCGTGATGGCGCGGATCGCACCGCGCAGTTCGGCGAGACCACGCAAGCGGCCGATCGCGGTATAGCCGGGATTGGTGCGCTTGGTTTCGGCGAGATCGTCGAGCATGCGGTGGCCGTGGTCCGGCCGGAATATGATCTGATCGCTCGCCGAACGCGTGCGATTCTCGGTCAGCAACGCCTTCAGCACCGCTATCATATCGACATCGCCGTCGAGATGATCGGATTCGAAGAATGACAGGCCGTCAGCCTCGCGTTTGGTCGCGCGCAAATGCGCAAAGCCGATCCGTGGCGCAAATTTCTTTGCTATCGCCGGCAGGTCGTTCTCTGCGCTGACGCCGAGCGAGCCGGTGCAGAAGCAGATGCCGTTCGCTTTTGAGGGAACCGCATCGAACAGCGCCTGATAGTCTTCCGCCGAGGAAGCGATGCGCGGCAGGCCGAACAAGGGTCGCGGCGGATCGTCGGGATGCAGCGTCAGCGTGACGCCGAGCTGCTCGGCGACAGGCGTGACGCGCGAGAGAAACTCGATCAGGTGCTGACGCAGCACGCCCGAGTTGATGCCCTGATATTGCTGCAAGCGGTCGCGGAACTGCGGGATGGTCAGGGGATCGGTGGTCGAGCCCGGCAGCGCACTTGCAATGTTGGTCACGAGTTGGTCGATGTCGGCCTGTGTCATTGTCGAATAGGCCTGCTTCGCCCGCGCCTGCGCGGCTTCCGAATATTCCGACGCCGCCTCCGGGCGCTGCAGGATGTGCAGGTCGAACGCAGCAAACCGCTCCTGATCGAACCGCATCGCCTTGGCGCCGTTCGGCAGCTCCCATTCGAGATCGGTGCGGCACCAGTCGACGACAGGCATGAAATTGTAGCAGATGATCTTGATTCCGGCCGACGCCACTGCCTCGAGACTCGCGATCCAGGCCTCGATCGAACGCGTCGCCTTGCCGCCGAGCCGCTTGACGTCATCGGGGATCGGAATCGATTCCACCACCGACCAGGTCAGTTGCGACCGGCCGGGCTGGCTTTTCTCGATGATGTGCTTGCGCTCCTCGACGCCGGCGCGCGTCCAGGCCTCACCGATCGGCACCTGATGCAACGCCGTCACCACATCGGTGGCACCGGCCTGGCGGATATCGTCGAGCGACACCGGATCGTTCGGCCCGTACCACCGCCATCCCTGCAGCATCATGGGAACTCTCCTGAATGTCTTCCGGTCAATGCGCTGTCAGTACGACCTTGACGCTCTGCGAACGGTCGAGTGCCAAACGAACCGCATCGGGCGCAACCGACAAAGGCCGTTCGGCGGTCACCAATGACAGCACGTCGACGCCGCCGGTGGCGATCAGGTCGACCGCGGTCATGAATTCCGAGCCGAAGCGGAACGAACCGCGGAGGTCGATCTCCTTGGCCATCACGGCGTTCGCCGGCATCGAAATCTGCCCACCCGGCAGATTGCCGATCTGGACGACGATGCCGCCGCGCCTGACTGCGCCGATGGCGCTGGCAAGGCCCGCCGCGGTACCGGAAACTTCGAACGCGACGTCATACGGCGGAACAGCCTTCAGGGCCTCGTCACCCTTCGAAATATCGATAACATGATTAGCGCCAAGCCGGGTTGCGAACGCCAAAGGTGCCGCGGCAATGTCGACGACGGTCGCCTCGGCAATGCCGGCGCGCCGCGCCGCCAGCATCGTCAAGAGGCCGATGGGGCCGGAGCCGAACAGCACCGCGCGTCTTCCCCTGACATCGCCGGCGCGCACCACCGCATGCAGGCAAACCGCCAGCGGTTCGGCCAGCGCCGCCGCCTGGTACGACACGTGGTCCGGAATCTTCACGCATTGCGCCGGGATCGCGTCGAACAGGCTGGAAAACCCGCCCTGCATGTGCGGCGTCTTCGAAGCCGATCCCATGAAGAAGATGTTTTCGCAAAGGTTGAGCCGGCCCTCGCGGCACGGCGTGCAATGTCCGCACCAGCGCGACGGATTGACGGCGACCCTATCGCCGGTCTTCAGGCCAGGGGCGCTGCCCGATATTTCGACGACTTCGCCCGATATCTCGTGGCCAAGCACCAGCGGCGACGTGACGACGAAATCGCCGGTGCGCGCATGGCGGTAATAATGCATGTCGGAACCACAAATGCCGCCGGCGCCGAAACGAATCCGCACCATGCCCGAGCCAAGCGGATCGAGCGGCCGCTCGACCATGCGCAGGTCCTCAGGGCCAAACAATGTTGCAGCCAAAGCCATCGATGTCATTTTGCAAGTCCCATATATTTCGGCAGCCAGAGCGTCAGCTCCGGGATGTAGGTGATAGCGGCGAGCGCCAGCAGCAGCGGCACCAGCCACGGCAGGATCGCCATCGTCGTGCGCTCGACCGAGAGTTTGGCGACGCGGGCAAGCACGAACAGCACCATGCCGAGCGGCGGGTGCAGCAGGCCGATCATCAGGTTGAGCGTCATGATCAGGCCGAAATGAATGGGATCGATGCCCAGTTTCAGAACGATCGGCAGCAGGATCGGCACCAGGATGGTGATCGCCGCGATGGTGTCGATGAAGCAGCCGACGAACAGGATCAGGATATTCGCCAGCAGCAGGAACACCCATTTGTTCTGGGTGATACCGAGCATCGTGTCGGTGAGGATTTGCGCGGCCTGCGACACCGTCAGCAGCCACGCAAAGATCGAGGCCGCCGTCACGATGAAGAGCACGGAGGCCGTGGTCTCGATGGTGTCGAATGTGGCTTTCGCCACCGTCTGCATCGTCATCGAACGATAGCGCACCAGCCCGAGGAACAGCGACCAGATCACGGCGGCCACCGCGGCCTCGGTCGGCGTGAACCAGCCAAGCGTCATGCCGCCGATCAGGATGACCGGCGCCATCAGCGCCATGACGGCGGAGAAATCGAAATACCAGTCGAGCGCCAGGAGCGCCACCAGGCCGATCCCGACCGCCACGTTGGTGGAGAGGCCGGCCAGCGTCAAAAGCCACACTGCGAGCGGGAAACTCAGGACGACGACGATCTCGAGCCCGGCCGATCCGACCTGCCGCCAGGAGAACGGCGTATCGCTGCCCCAACCGTTCTTGTGGGCAAAGTAGGCGACCGTCGCCATCATCATCAGGGTCATGACCACGCCCGGAATGACGCCGCCGAGGAACAGCGCGCCGATCGAGACGTTGGCCATCATGCCGTAGATCACGAACGGCAATGATGGCGGGATGATCGGGCCAAGGGTGGCGGAAGCAGCTGTCACGCCGACCGAAAACTCCGTCGAATAGCCGTGGTCCTTCATCGCCTTGATTTCGATGGTGCCGAGGCCCGCGGCATCCGCGATCGCAGTGCCGGACATGCCGGAAAAGATCACCGAGCCGACGATGTTGACGTGGCCGAGTCCGCCGCGCATCCACCCCACCAGGGCGACCGCAAAGCTGTAGATGCGCCCGGTGACGCCGGCGATGTTCATCAGATTGCCGGCGAGGATGAAGAAGGGAACGGCCAGCAGCGGAAAGCTCTCGACGCCCGCGATCATGCGCTGCGCCAGCGTCACGTCGGGCGTGATGCCGGTGACGAGAATATACACCAGCGACGACGTCGCCATCGACAGCGCGACCGGAAGGCCGAGCAGCATCAGAAGCAGGAATCCCCCAAGCAGCAGCAACATCGCCTTACCCTTCCGTTCCGTCGAAGGCGCCGGGGCGCTCCAGTATCGAATAGCCGCGTCGCCAGTTCTCGATCGCGATCTGGATCGAGCGGCCGAACATCAGCACGAAGCCGAGCAGCACCGCGTAATAGACGAAGCCCTTTTCGATCTTGATCGTCGTCATCCGCTCCGAGCCGATGATCTGGATGTAGACCCAGACCAGCTTGATCGCGTACCCGAAGAAGGCGATCCGGATCAGGTCGATCACGGTCGAGAGTCCGCGCGCGACCGAATGCGGCAAGTAACGGAACACCAGATCGACCTGGATGTGCCGCGACAGCCGCACGCACATCGATGAGCCGATGAACACCACGCCGATCAGGCAATAGGTCGCGATCTCCTCGGTCCAGGCGTAGCTGTCGTTGAGGACATAGCGGGTGAAGAACTGCAGGAAGACGCACAGCGCCATGATCCAGAAGATCGCGAGCGCCAGCCAGTCCTCGAACGCATACGGACTGAGGTCGGCGCCCTTGGGCGCCTCGTCCTCGAACGTATGGGCGATCTCTTCCGCCGTGATCTGCTTGTGCACTTCGGCCGTCATGCGTCATTCCCCAGGTAGCGTCGTGATCGGCTCACGTCATTCCGGGGCGGCTCGGAGAGCCGAACCCGGAATCTCGAGATCCTCAGGTGCGCAATTGCGCACCATAGTTCGACGCTGACGCGCCGCCCCACGATGTGCATGTGCACATCGGGGATGACGACTTCGTCGTCACTTCACCGCCTGGATGCGGTCCCAGTCGGCCTTGCGGTAGTCGAAGGTCTCAAAGCTCGTGGTCTTGATCACGGTGTCACGGAACTCGTCCTTGTTGACCTCGGTGACGGTGAGACCCTTCTGCTTGAAGAAATCGACCAGCTTGGCCTCGTTGACCTTGATCTCGCCGGTCGCCTTGGCGGCGGCTTCCTGGGCCACGGCCGTGAAGATCTTGCGATCCTCTTCGCTGAGCTTCTTCCAGAGCCCGCCGGAAATGATCGTGTTGAGATGGTCGACGATGTGACCAGTCAGCACGATATGCTTCTGCACCTCGTAGAACTTCTTCGCCTCGATTGTCGTGAGCGGGTTCTCCTGGGCTTCCACGGTGCCGTTCTGCAGCGCGAGGTACACTTCAGCAAACGCGATCGGCGCGGTGTTGGCGCCGCAGGCGCGCGGCATGGCGAGATAGGCCGGCACATCAGGCACGCGCATTTTCAGGCCCTTCATATCGGCGCAGACCTTGATCGCTCGGTTCGACGAGGTGTGACGCACGCCGTAATAGGTGACCGCCACGATGTGATGGCCGGTCTTGTCTTCATAGCCCTTGGTCAGATCCTTGAAGACATCGCTCTTGGTGTAGGCCAGGAGATGATCGGCATCGCGGAAAGTGTAGGGATAATAGGTCACGCCGATCGGCGGAAAACTCTTGGCGGCGAAGCTGGAGCCGGAGATGATGATATCGACCGAACCCAGCGAAAGGCCCTGGTTGATGTCGGCTTCCTTGCCGAGCTGCGAGGCCGGATAGACGTCGATCGCATAGCGGCCGTTGGTGCGCTTGCCGATCTCCTGCGCGGCCCAGACCGACGAGGTATGGAACGGCTCAGATGTTTCATAGACATGCGCCCATTTGAGCTTAGTCTGCGCCATGCTGGCGCTGGTTGCGGCCACAAGTGCTGCTGCGGATGCGGCCATCACAATCGTCAATTTCTTCAACACGGCAATTTCCTCCATTGTTACATCTTCGTTTCTTACTCAACCGGTTCGGGCTTTGGCCGGACCGTTCGAATGCCTGATCAACCGCTTCCTGCCTGCGTGCGAGGGTTCGAAGCGGCTTCCGTCCCAAAACTCTGTGCAAAGCGTTCCTGCGAACGCATCAGATGTTCGCGCATGCTGATGCGGGCGGCTTCGGGATCGCGCGCGGCGATCGCCTCGCGGATCGCCTGATGCTCGCTTAGCGCCGCGCGCCATGATTCCGGGTTCTCGAAATAATGCGCGAGCTTGGCAAAATACGGATTGAGTCGCTGGTCGAAGAGTTCGCCGACGACGCGGACCAGCACGGCGTTATCGAGACACCCCGCCACCGCGACATGGAAGGCGCGGTCGTGGACCATCGAGACGTCGCCGGGATGCTGGGTGTTCGCCATCGCGTGAAGCGAGTCGTCGATGCGCGCGATATCCTCCGGCTTGGCCACCCGCGCTGCCTGCTCGGCGATCACGCCTTCGATGAATTCGCGGGCGCGCAGCAGCTCGAACGGCCCTTCGATCATCGCCGTCGCCGGCAAAGGCGACGCCAGCGCGGCGGGTTCACTGACATAGATGCCGGAGCCGACGCGAATGCGCACGCGCCCTTCGACCTCGAGCGCGATCAGCGCTTCGCGCACCGTCGGCCGCGACACTTTCAACTGTTCGGCGATATCGCGCTCGGTCGGAAGCCTGGAGCCCACGGAATATTCGCCGCTGTCGATCAAGGCGCGCAGCTGATCGGCAATTTGGCGATATAGGCGCCGTGCTTCGACTGCCTCAAGCGGCACGCTGGTTTCCCCCTGAAATCCCTGAGATCGCTGTGTCTTGCTCAGGCTCGGCCGCGCCAATAATTGGCCTTACCAATTGACCAAAGATTGACCTTGCGGGTGCGCCATGTCAAGGAAAATGGCGAAATTCCGCCGTTCCAAACCCAAGGAGGCCGATTTGCGCCTCTCGAATGCCAACCTCGACCGGCTCCCCGGCCATATCCACCGACCCGGTTACGACCGTGCGGGGGTTACGCCCGGCATCGTCCACCTCGGAATCGGCGCCTTCCATCGCGCGCACCAGGCTGTTGTGATCGACGATCTGCTCGCCGCGGGCGCAACGGATTGGGGAATCATCGGCGCCAGCCTTCGAAGCGCGGACACGTTCGACGCCCTCGCGCCGCAGGATTGTCTCTACACGGTTGCCGTTCGCTCGGGCGCCGGTACGGAGCACCGGATCATTGGCTCGGTGCTGGCGACGGAAGTCGCAAAGAACAACCCGGCGCATCTGATCGCGCTGATGGCTGATCCCGCCACGCGCATCGTCTCGCTGACGGTCACCGAGAAGGGGTATTGCCACACGCCGCAGACCGGCGAGCTCAACGCCGACCATCCCGACATCATCCACGATCTCGCAAATCCCGAAGCGCCGCGATCGGCCCCGGGTTTCATTGTGGCCGCCCTGGCGCGCCGGCGGGCGGCGAGCCTGACGCCGTTCACGGTGCTGTCCTGCGACAATCTCTCGGCCAACGGCCATACCGTGATGCGGATACTGACGCAGTTCGCTCATCTGCGCTCGCCGGAACTAGGAAAGTGGATCGCGGACGAAGTCGCCTGCCCGTCGACGATGGTGGACCGCATCGTGCCGGAAACCACCGACGCCGATCGCGCGGCGGTCTCCGCCGAACTCGGCATGACCGATGCGTGGCCCGTCATCACCGAGCCGTTCACGCAGTGGATCGTCGAAGACAATTTGGGCGCGGGCCGGCCGGATTTCGCGCGCGCCGGGGTGCAACTCGTCGCTGACGTCACGCCGTTCGAGCATATGAAGCTGCGGTTGCTCAACGCCAGCCACTCGGCGCTGGCCTATCTCGGTTATCTCGCGGGCTACGAGACCATCGCCGCCGCCATGACCGATGATCGCTTTGCCGCGTTCGCCCGCGGCGTGATGGCAGATGCCGCCGTGACGCTTTCGATGCCCGCGGGCACTGATCTTGCGGCCTACAGCGCCTCGCTGCTCGAGCGCTTTGCCAACCCGGCCCTGCATCATCGGACCTGGCAGATCGCGATGGACGGATCGCAGAAATTGCCGCAGCGGCTCCTGGGCACCATGCAGGACCGGCTGCGGCAGGGCTTGCCGATCGACACCCACGCGCTCGCGGTCGCAGGCTGGATGCGCTACGTCACGGGCATCGATGAAAACGGACAGGCGATCGACGTCCGCGATCCGATCGCAAGAGAACTGGCTGACATCGCCAAGCAAGCCGGCCCCGTCGCGGACCGGCTGGCGCCAGCGTTGCTCGACGTGCGCTCCGTTTTCGGCGAGTTCGGAACCGACCCTCGCCTGCGCCGCGCCGTCACGCGCGCGCTGGCGCGGCTTTACGAGCTGGGCGCACGACAGGCTGTGCAGGCGTGGCGGCCTGGATGAATTGATCGGCGACGCGGCCCGCGCCATTCAATGGAGAAAGGCGGCCTGAAGGCCGCCTTTCGATGCGAATGCCGTCAGTCGAAGTCATCGATCACCGTTCGCTCGGCTGGATCGACGAGATAAGTGCGGTTCTCGCGATGAAGGTAGCGATATTCGCGGAGCGCGGGGACGTCGCGATACACGGTCTCCGGAAACTCCTCCACCTCGACGGATTCCGGCAAACGTTCGCCACGACGGATGACCACCTTTGCCGAGCTGCCGGTGGTTTGCGCCGCGCTGCCGGTGGCCGGACGTTCCGTCCTGGTCTTGACATGCTTGCGCACGACATCGCGATCCTTGTCGGTGAATGAAACCTTCGATTGTGAACGTGCCGGAGCAGCGGCGGTAGAGCCGCCCGAACGCGGCAGAACCGTCACGATCTGGTAGGTGGACGGTTCGACGATCACGATCTCGTCGCGCACGACAAAGAAGCTGTAGCCACGATACTGCGGAACGACATTGACGACCTCCGCAGGCACTGTCTGCAGCCGAACGTCCCGCGGAACGGCGGTACCAACGGACAGCGAGAAGTTGACGTTGGTGACGGGCTGCACGTTCAGCCGCGAGATCGATTCGGTGACCCGCGTTCGCTGCTGTTCGTTGATATTGACCGATGCGTTCACGTTGGTGGACGACGACTGCGCCGTATTCGAAGGCGGGTTCGTTGGCTGGGAAGGCTGCTGCGCAGTGGTGCTCTGGGACGGCTGCTGCGCCGTTGTGTTCGGAGCGGGTTGCTGCGCCGTGGGGTTCGAGGTTGCCGGTGCCTGCTGCGCCTGATTGTTCGAGGTGCCAGTTGCCGGCGCCTGCTGGGCCTGATTACTCGTTGGCGCCGGGGCAGTGGTTTGGGCCTGAGCCGGAGCAGACGTTGCGCCGGACTGGGAAGAAGCGGAAGGCGCAGGCTGTGCCTGCGACGCGCCGCTGGACGTCGCGGCGTTGGAAGTCGGGGCCTGACTGGTTGACGCGTCAGGCGCCTTTTGCGGAGTGGACGGCGTTTGGGTTTGCGTTGTCGGCGAAGTCGTCGACTCCCTGGGTGCCTGCGCAAATGCTGCGGTGGCGATCACAAGCCCAACGGCGGTGGTCAATAACAGACCCGTTTTCATGTGGAACTCCTCCTCATTGTTGGTTCGGGATGAACGAGCGCGGGCCTGTCGGGTTCCGATTTCCGCAGCGCCAAATATCTGGCGGTTGGAACATTCCAAAATCGGGAACATTCGGCAATCGCCCGGGTTGGAGGAGATCGAACGTAAAGAGGTCGAACCTGAAGGAGTTCAGTCATGAGGAAATTGATCATCTCGCTCGCATTTGGCGCAGGCACGCTGCTCGCTGCCGGCGCGAGCGCCGCGCCGCTGTCGAATGGCATTGCCGCGATGCCGGATAACGGCGTCGAAAATGTCAGAATGGTTTGCGACGAATTTGGCCAATGCTACCGTACCCGTGGCGGCCGCCGGGTCGTCGTCGAGCGGGAATACGGTGACAGCTACAATTATTACACCCCACGCGAGCGGTACATTGAACGCCGCGGTTACTACAATGACGGCCCGAGCGTCGGTATCGGCGTTGGACCGGGCGGAGTCGGTGTTGGGGTTGGCGTCGGCCCGCGCTGGTAGGATCTGATTTCGTCGAGTCAAGGCCGCGGAGAAATCTGCGGCCTTACTCGAGCGATGGATTGCCTCGACCACTTGAGAGTGTGTAATGGACGAGAATAAGTTCGCTGGCCTGCTCGGTCACGCAGCCCTGAAGGTGTGGCCGGAGTTGTCGCGCGACGCCCAGGAAATGTTATTTGCGGCCGCAGTCGATGACGGCGTTATCGCCAACACGCTTGCGACCTATTTGCACGATCGCCATCCGCGCACCGCGCACCCGCCAAAGCCCACTGCACTGGTCTGACGTCGCCGCAGCATTTGGCGACCACACGCAGATTCTGGCCGAACTCCCGCTTCAGAGCGTCAAGGACGCCGGGGGCGCTTTGCCTGGCAAGCATCAAATTGCAAATACCCACAGCCGACGGGAGCGATTTGTCGCCCTTCCGCAGCGCACACTCGCGGATAATTCTTCCCGAAGACACAACCCTGTGTTTCAATCGGCTCCGCGGAAACCAGAAACGGCGCGCCCGCCGGCGGCCAGGACATCCCCAGATCGCAAGTGCCGGCTGCCCGAAAACAACGCACGACCCAAAACCATAACACCGGAGGAAGCCATGAACGTCGATCGTCGTCAGCTTGCATTACCAGCGCTTGCCATCGGACTTCTCAGCGTCATCCCGAGCATGGTGCCGGCCTTCGCCGGCGCGGATGATGATGCCGTCGCCAAGAACCTCGAAGCCTTCCGCACAGCGCAGGTCGCCGCCAACGCCGAAGGGCTCGCCTCGCTTTGCGCCGCCGAACTCAGCTACAGCCACTCCGACGGCCGGGTCGAGGACAAGGCGGCCTTTATCGCCGGCGCCACCAATGGAAAATCGAAGTGGCTGTCGCTGGCCTATAAAGACCCCACGATCCGCGTCGTCGGCACTTCGGCGATCGTCCGGTTCCATTGGCTCGGCGAGCAGGAAGCCGTCGCCGACGGCAAGAAGAGCGCGACCAATCTCCACATCCTGATGAACTGGCAAAAACAGGGATCGGACTGGAAGCTGCTGTCCCGCTCGTCGACCAAGCTCGGTTAGCAGCCTCAGCGATGTAACGTCCCTCACCGCCGATCTACCGCCAACAGCGCACATCGTGCGCTGTTGGTGCGTAAGCCGGCGTCAAGAAAACAGAAGCCGGGAACGTGGAATGGAATTCATTGAAGTAAACGGCGTCGGGCTGCGCTACGAACTCAGCGGCAAGGGTGACCGCACCCTGGTGCTGGTGCATGAAATGGCCGGCTCGCTCGAAAGTTTTGACGACGTCGTGCCGAAGTTTGCGCGATCCCGCCGCGTCTTGCGTTATGACACCCGGGGGGCCGGAATGTCCCAGAAGGTGCGCGGCCAGCTTTCCATCGATACGATGGCCGACGATATCGCGGCCCTGCTCGATGCGCTCGGCATCTCCCGCAAGGTCGCATTGGCGGGTGTTGCCCTCGGTGGTGCGATCGCACTTCATTTCGCGGCCCGACACCCCGGGCGCGCCAGCGCCGTCGCAGTCAGCAGCCCGGCTACCGGCGTGGCGCCGGAACGTCGGCCTGCGGCGCTTGAACGGCTCCTGAAGATCGAGGCCGCCGGCATGGCCTTCGCCGTCGCCGATTCGATGCAGAACGGCTATGCGCCGGAGTTGCGCGGCGACAGCGCGCGCTTCGAGCGATACCGGGCGCGATGGCTCGGCAATGATCCCGCGAGCTATGCAACGGTCTGGCGCATGCTGGCGGGCCTCGACATGCAGGACGAACTGACCAAACTGCGCTGTCCCGTGCAGGTGATCGGTGGCAGTTTCGACCGCGTGCGGCCGCCGGCGCTTTCGGAGGCCACCGCCAAAACAATTCCCGGCGCGCGCTACGTCGAAATTCCCTCCGGTCACTATATGTCGGTGCAAACGCCCGATCTATTTGCCGACTGCATCGGCGAATTCCTTGGAGCGGTCGACGCCTGATCGAACCGCCGCCTCCTTCTTTCGTACAGGGTCTTCCAACATGCCTTCGCAACCCGCACAGCAGATTCCCGGCGTCTATCATCGCAAGATCGGGGACATCGTCGTCACCACCATCAGCGACGGCTATCTCGATGGCAACCTCGAGGTGATGCGCAACGTCGATGTCGAGAAAGCGCGCCAAATCCTGCAGGACGCATTCCGGCCGGCGCGGCGAACCAGCGTCAACACCTTCTTGATCCATTCAGGGGATCGCACCGCGATCGTCGACACCGGATCGGGCAATTATCTGCAGCCGTCCGCAGGCCATGTCCAACGCAATCTCGCAGCGGCCGGCATCGATCCGAAGTCGATCGACACCGTGTTGCTCACGCACATGCACCCGGATCACTCCGCCGGGCTGACCGACATGTCGAACGGCCAGCGCCTGTTCCCGAACGCCGAACTGGTCATGCACGAAAACGAACTGGCGCACTGGTTTGACGACGGTGCAATGAGCAAGGTCGACGAGCGATCACAGCAGCTCTATTTTGGCGCCGGCCGCGAGCAAGTCGCACCCTACAAGGATCGCACGCGGCTATTCAAAAAGGGCGAGGTTTTTCCGGGCGTGACCGCCGTGCCGAGCCTCGGGCACACGCCGGGCCATACCGCCTATCTCATCGCATCCGGCAATGATCAGTTGATGATCTGGGGCGACACGGTGCACGTGCCGGAAGTGCAGACCGCATTTCCCGAAGCCGGCATGGCCTTCGATACCGATCTTGCGGCCGCCGCGGCATCGCGCAAACGGATGTTCGACCGCGTCAGCGCCGACGGCATCCTGATCGCCGGGATGCACCTGCACTTCCCTGCGTTCTCCCGGCTGGCACGACGGGGTGACGCCTACGCGCTTTTTGCGGAGGCCTGGGTTCACAATCTCTGATGTGGCCCAAACTGGCGCAAACAAAAAATCGAACTATATGAGGATCGTAGTCATCCCGACCCTCATACCCCTCACCGCCTTGATCAAACCAATCATCATCTTTCTGTCGTTGGTCTTTATCCCGATCGGGGTATCGGCGGCCCGCTACTTTTCCGCTGACCCCCGCGGAGGCTGGCAGACCGCGGACCGCTCCAGCGCCGGGCTCTTGCCCGATGCGTCTCGCCATCCGGATGCCGTCGTTCGCATCTATGGCGCGCGGACGCTGCGATGGAAGGCGATTTTCGCCATCCACACCTGGATCGTCGTCAAGGAGCAGAACGCCTCGACCTACACCCGCTATGACTACACCGCCTGGGGCGAGCCGATCCGGACCAACGGATTCGCCGCCGATGCGCGCTGGTTCGGCGCCAGCCCCGAAACCATCGTCGCCGTCGATGGCGAGGATGCCAGCCGCCTGATTCCCAAAATCCGTCACGTCGTCGAAAATTATCGGTTCCGGGCCTATGGCGATTACAGCCCGTGGCCGGGCCCGAACTCCAACACCTTCGTGCAAGCCGTGCTCAATGCGGTCCCCGAACTCATGGCGGTGCTGCCGCCTACCGCGATCGGAAAAGACTATCCCTACGAAGGCAAATCGTTCGGGCTGACGCCTTCCGGCACCGGCGTGTTTGCCTCGCTCGGTGGTTATCTCGGCCTCACTGTCGGATGGATCGAGGGCTTTGAAATCAACTTCCTCGGTGCGGTGCTGGGATTCGATATTCGCCGGCCGGCGCTGAAATTTCCGGGCATCGGCCGCCTCGGAATGGCCGCCGGGCTTTAGGCGCGTCGTTAACCTTCTGCCGCTGCCTCGATGAGAGTCACTGACTGTGACCGCAACGTGCATTGGCACGATGCGGCAAAAATTCATGCACGATGCGCGCTATTTGATCTCGCATTGCGCACAGCAATAACTATCTGTGAGTGAGGTAGGAAATTCGGCCCAAGGACAACTCCGAAAAGGAGCCATCTAATGGCGAATGTTCTAACCACTGGGGCCTGGCTTTCTGCCCCGACCAAAAAACCTTCATTTTTTGCAAGATTGTTGCGCGTTCGCATCGAATCCAGTGAGCGACGAGCTGCGCGCCTTGTTGAAAGGTACATTGCCAGCCACGGGCTGCAAAACCTGTCTGACGATTCCGAGCGTCAAATCGGTCACTTGTTCTCCAAAGCGGGCCAATAGCCATGGTCACCATCTTCATCATCCAGGTAGCGACCAAGCTCGCCCGTGTTGGCAAAGAAGTTCGTGAGACCTGGCGCGAAACCCAGCGGCTTCGTCGCAGCCTTGCCGGCCCAACGGAAGAGTAGTCCCCGCCGTCGCTGCTTTGCAGCTATGGCGTGGCGGGGCCCGCTTCCCGATGCTTCGGCGCGGCTTGTCACGCCGAAGCTTTAGCGAAGGCGGAGCGCTACGCCAGCTTGACGTTCTTGAGCGGCAGGCTGCGCATCGGCTTGCCGGTCGCCGCAAAGATGGCGTTGAGCACCGCAGGCGCCACCACGCAAATGGTCGGCTCGCCCACGCCGCCCCAGAAGTCGTAGGTCGGCACGATGACGGTTTCGACCTTCGGCATCTCCGCAAGACGCATGATCTCGTAAGAGTCGAAGTTGAGGCTGGTCATGCGGCCGTTCTCGACCGGCATCTCGCCGTAGAGCGTGGCGG
>JACDAG010000093.1 GCA_013695565.1 Bradyrhizobium sp. | reverse complement strand
GGCGAGGACTGCATGGTTCACCGCCTCGTCGAGATAACCTCTATTTCGGAACCAGGTCCAGGCCGTGGCATGAATGGCCTGCAATTCAGCGGGACTGCGTTTGCTGAGACGTTCGCGTAGCGTCTCGCCCAGCAGCGGATGCAAGCGATACCATGTTTCCCGCTCGGCCCCTTCGACAGGCAAAATGAAGACATTGCCGCTCTCCAGCCGAGTCAGCAAAGCCGCAGCGTCCGCGAGTGCACCCGGACGTCCCGCCAGCGCCGCGCAAAGCGAAGCACAGAAGCGGTTGCAGGCTGACGCCAGTTCCAGAATCTCCAGTTCCGGCGCGGGTAATCCCGACAACACCTCGCGCTCGAAATACTCGGTGAACGTCAAGGCATCCTGCACATGCATGCGCCCGGGAGACGTCAGGATGAACTGTCCACCCACGTCGCGCTTTTTCTTCCAGTCGACCGACAGCAATTGCAGGCCCGCCACCCAGCCATCGGTCAATTCGTGCAGGAGCCGGGCATCGCGACGATCGATCTGACCAAGTTGGGCTTTCAGGAATTCTTCCGACTCGGCCGATGAAAATCGCAGATCGCGCAAGTCCAGCTCGAGAGTCAGCCCCTGGTCTCTGAGCCGTGCCAGCGAGAGCGGAATTGCACTTCGCGATGCAAGAACGAAATGCAGATTCGCGGGGGAGTAATCGAGCAGTGCCTGCAGCGATTCCCTGACCCGCGGATCGGTGAGGAAATGGAGGTCATCGAGCATCAGCACCAGTTCGCGGGGAGACTTCGAGACGGCACGCACCAGCGCGATAATGGCGCGTTCGATGGCTTCGCGATCGACTCCCCGTCCGGCCAACAATGCCGCCTCGCGTGTCAATTCCGCGTCGTGTCGGGCAATGCATGCAAGCAGATAATCGAGCCACCGGGTGGGCTCATTGTCTTCAGCCGTCAGCGTCAGCCAGGCAACATCGAAGTCGAGCGACAGGAGGGCCTGGCGCCAAGCCGTCATAACGGAGGTTTTCCCAAAACCGGCAGGACCGCGGATAACGACGCAGCGCTTGCGGCGGGCTTCTAGCAACTGCGCGACCAATCGCTCCCTGCCGACGACCCGCCCGATGCTGCGCGGCGGAACCAGCTTGGTGGTGACAATGGGCGCAAGCGTTCGACCGGATGGCCGTTCGTTGCCGCGCAGCGTGGAGCCCTTCGACATTTTGCAACTGTCCGGCATTTGAAGCGAAAGCGCAGTATGGACCGGGTTTCGCACCCCGCCTACCCCTACGGTGCACCCGGTTCCAACACCCGTCGACATCAACTCCAGTGAAGCCCCCCAACCCGGGGGGTGATCGCACACTGTCGGCGCCTAGATTGCGGAAGTGCTTATCACGGCATCAGCGCATTTGCGAAGAGGTGACGCAATGAACCTGCCAATAGATCGGCGCTTCCTCGCGGCTGCGTATCGTGCCACGGCATTCCCGACGCCGGAGACCATCTGCGAACGGCGCAACGATGGCACATTGATCCTTCGCTCTGCGCGTCAACTGCCGGCCAGTCCGCAAAAAGGCTTCGCTGGCTTCATCCCGCAATGGGCCGAGCAACGAAGCGATACCTCGGCGTTTTGCGAACGCAGCAATTCGGGAGCCTGGCGCTCGATCAATTGGGCCGACGCCTGGCGTCAGGTGCGGGTCGTCGGTGCAACCCTGCTCGATCTGAACCTGGATCAGCACCGTCCTCTCATGATCCTGTCCGGCAACTCGATCGAACAAGCCATCCTGCTGCTCGCAGCCGAGTATGTCGGCGTTCCCGCGGCGTCGGTGTCGCCGGCCTACTCGCTGCAGAGCAGCGATTTCGTTCGATTGAAGGGCGTACGCGATCTCGTGCGGCCTGGAGCATTGTTTGTTCAAACGGCAGCGCCTTTCGAACGCGCTATCGCGGCGCTCGATTGCCCGGAAGCGCCGGTGATCACTGTGGATGGGGCAACCGCCAGGCACTGCGCATGGGGTGATATCGTTGCAAACATGCCCGCGCATGTCGACGTGGTCGATGCCGCGCATCATTCCATTCAGCCACGTGATATCGCGCGGGTGTTGTTTACATCTGGCTCGACCGGGACGCCCAAAGGCGTCGCCACCAGCTACGGCAATTTGCAGGCGCTTGCGGCCTATCTGCATGACGCATTCGGCGCGCTTGTCGACAAACAACCGGTGTTCCTCGACTGGTTGCCCTGGCATCACGCCCTTGGAGGCGTTCTCAATCTCGGCCGCTCCGTGCTTCTGGGAGCCACGCACTATATTGACGACGGTCGGCCCCTTCCCGGTCAGTTCGAACGGACTGTTCGCAATCTTCGCGAGATCTCACCGACCGTCTTCAACAACGTGCCGGCCGCCTGGATGATGCTGGCCGGCGAAATGGAACGAGACCCGGTCCTCGCACGCAGCCTTCTCTCAAAGGTCGTTAATTTCGGTTACGGCGGCGCCAGCCTTCCAAGGGACATCTGGCAACGCGTGCAAGACGTGGCCGAGCGGACCGTCGGCGAGCGCATCGCCTTCTGTTCCGGGCTCGCTTCCACCGAAACCACGGGATGCGGGACCTATTGCGGCTGGGCCACGGATGACGTGGGTAACATCGGTGTGCCGATGCCCGGTTCGGAAGTCAAGCTCGTGCCGCTCGACAGCGGCGATGGACGCTACGAGATCCGGGTTCGAGGCGCGCACAATTTTTCAGGGTATCTGAAGCGCCCGGACCTGACCGCCGCAGCCTTCGACGAGGAGAATTTCTTTCGTCTCGGCGACGCCGTACAATTGACCGACCCCGCCGATCCGTGTCGCGGATTGCGCTTTGCCGGCCGGGTAGTCGAGGACTTCAAACTCCCCAACGGCACTTGGGTACGCACCGGTGCCGTACGCCTGGCCTTGCTTGACCAATGCGCGCCCCTGCTCACCGACGCTGTGATTTGCGGACATGATCAGGGATTCCTCAGCGCCCTGGCATGGCCAAACGTGGCCGCCTGTCAGTGCCTGTCACCCGAGCTTGCAGACCTCGACCTGCACGACCTGGTAAAACATCCGGTCGTCCTCGCCGCCATCGGCAGGCGACTGCGCCAACAAACCAGCAGTGTCAGCGCTCGGATCGAGCGCCTGATGCTGCTCGAAGAACCGCCGTCAATCGACGCCAATGAAATCGCAGACAAGGGTTACGTGAACCAGGCTGCGGTACGATCAAGACGCGCCCTCCTGGTCGACGAACTCTATCGAATCCCTCTGTCATCACGCGTAGCTCGCGCCAACAAACACGAATAACTCGCGCCGTCCGATCGGCGAATTCTCCAGAGGAACACCACATGACTGTGCTAAGCGGCATTCGCGTGCTTGAATTCGAAGCAATCGGTCCGGCGCCCTTCGGCGCGATGCTGCTTGCCGACATGGGAGCCGACGTGCTGCGCATCGACCGACCTGCAACTCCCAAGGATCTGGGACCGAAGCTGAGCGGCCGTCGGGTCGATATTACGGGGCGGGGGAAGCGTTCGGTGACACTCGATCTCAAGCATCCAGAGGGCGCCAACGCGGCGCTGCAACTCATTCGGCGGGCCGACGTGCTTGTCGAAGGGTTTCGTCCTGGCACCATGGAGCGTCTCGGTCTTGGACCGGAGCGCGCGATGGCGATCAATCCAAAACTGGTTTATGCGCGCATGACGGGTTGGGGTCAGAGCGGCCCCTTGGCGGAACGCGCCGGTCATGATCTCAACTACATCGCACTTTCGGGTGTTCTCTCCGGCATCGGACCGAACGGCGGGCCCCCGGTGCCTCCACTCAATCTCCTCGGAGACTATGGTGGTGGCGGTATGCTGCTTGCGGTCGGTGTTCTTGCGGCGCTGCTGCGCGTGCAACGCGGGGGAGCAGGCCAGGTTGTCGATGCCGCGATGAGCGAGGGGGCTGCGCAACTTGGTTCGGTTATCTGGGGACTGCTGGCAACAGGAAACTGGCAAGAGAAACGCGGCAGCAATTTTCTGGATGGCGGCGCGCCCTGGTACGACTCTTATTGCACGCGCGACGGCCACTACATGGCGGTCGGGGCGGTGGAATCCCGCTTCTATGCCGAACTGCTGGACAGGCTCGGCCTGGCCAGCGCCGGATTGCCCGCGCAGCATGACCGCAGCGGCTGGCCGCGCTTGCGTGAGGCATTCGCCACGGCCTTTGTTCAGCGGACCCGCGATGAGTGGTGCATGGTCTTCGAAGGCAGTGACGCATGCGTAGCACCGGTCATGACGTTCTCCGAAGCGGCCGGCCACCCGCATCATCTCGCGCGCGGCAGCTTCATCGAAGTGGACGGCGTGGTGCAGCCCGGACCGGCGCCCCGCTTCCTTGGTACGCCGTCCGAACTACCTCACCCGGCGCCAGGGCGCGGCGAATTTGGCGCTGCTGCGCTGAGCGATTGGGGATTTGGACGTCCAGAGATCGAAAATCTACAATCGAAGGGCCTGGCGTTTCAATCGTAGAACGCTTGCACGCCGAGCCAGCGACAGAAAACATTTATATGCAGCCGCCAGCCCTATCCTGGCGTTAATCGGCGTCAGTTCGGAAGCGACAGCGTGCAGTTTCCGCAAACGTATGATTGGCCTACCTTGACCTTTCGTTCCTGCCTCTTTCGTCTGGCGGTGCCTCGCTGGCTCGATCATGGCTCCGTTTCCACATTCCCACTCATCGAACCGGACATGCAGGTCTCCCTCCCGGCATCCGGCTCCCGGAGGCCTGCGTCCACGACATGTCGTGCCCAAGCCCGTTCCAACACACGAGCTCGAAGTGCGAGAGTGGATAGCTCGCGCTCTTGTGCGCCCGCTTTACTTTGTGCTGGCGCGAAACCACCGACCCAAAGTAAATCTTCACCGAATTGGAACTTTTTGCTTAAGTATACATTTTGTACATTCCTGCCCGAACGAAACCAGCTTCCCACGGGATGTTTTGTGGGTTGGGCGGTCGGTAGAGAAGTAATGGACGATTCGTTGCTGATCTTGGTCATTGAAGATGACGAGGCGATACAGAGTATCGTCGAAGAAGCGCTCGCCGAGGGCGGGTTTGAGTCGGCCATAGCGGCATCGGGCGAAGAAGCCGTTACCCTGTTAAATGGGAAAAAGACCCCATACCGCGCGCTTGTGACCGACATTAATCTGAAGGGAACGATGGACGGCTGGGAAGTAGGCAAGCACGCCCGAGAGATCGACCCGGAATTTCCTGTCGTTTACATGACCGGCGCTGCGGCCGACCAATGGGCCTCAAACGGTGTCCCAAACAGCATTCTTCTCACCAAGCCTTTCGCGCCAGCGCAGCTTGTCACCGCGGTTTCCCAACTTCTCAATAGTCGGCCGCCGATAGCGTAGGCCGCGCCTCAGTTGGCGGCCGCCGAGCCTTCTGCTACCCGGCCCTTTCCGCTCCGATGATTTGCTGATTGCAGGAGTATCAGCTGTATGGCCTGGACAATAACTTGGCGCTGCGCACGCTTTTGGCCGGTTGACCACCCGCGTTCTAGACACCCAGCCCGCTCGGCAGGCAAGTCCGGCGAAGATGACAAC
>JACDAG010000001.1 GCA_013695565.1 Bradyrhizobium sp. | reverse complement strand
GCCATGCCTGTCAAGATCAAGGCTTGCGGCAGGCGCGCATTGTCATACGCCAGGCCTTCCTCGAACCACGTCCAGTCGGGCGTCTCGACCGCCGCGAGGCCCGACATCAATCTGTCGGCAAGCGAATGCCGGAGTTCCCGGGCGCGCGCATCATCGCGAACAACGGCGCAATAACCGTCCAGACCCAGCAGGGTGAAGGCCAAGGCGCGGGGCGAACCGAACGCCTCGACGGCAGGCAAGGCCTCGGCGAACAAGGCGGCAGCCCATCGGCGTCGCGACGGGCTTGCATCCCTGCGGGCGCACTCGCCCAGCGCCCATAATGTTCGCCCATGGCTGTCTTCGGAGCCGCGGTCTTCGAGCCAGGTCCGGTTGAAGCCCATGAAATTGCGAAACCGTTTGGTGTCGGGATTCCAGGCATGCTGAACGAAGGCGGCAAAGCGGGCCGTCAAAACTTCGGACAGCCGCGTTTCGCCTGGATTGTTGAGGGCACAGGCGAGCAGCAAGGCGCGGGCATTATCGTCAACGCAATAACCGTGCGCCCTGTTGGGCACCGAATGCACGGCGTGCTGGAACAGGCCTGTATCGTCGCACATCGAAAGAAAGTGATCCAATTGCATGTCCGACGCCGCCGGGCTGTGCGCGATCGCGACCGGTCCGGTACGTGCAACCACCTTGAGCCAGTCACCATGGCGCGCATGTTCGAAAGTCGTCATGTAACGCTCGGCCGTGCGCTCCCAAATCATCGATCGGCTGATGGCGTAGGCGCGCACGCGCATCGCCTGCCGGCGAGGGGCATTGGTCAGCAATTGCGCAATTTCCTTGCCGATAGCGACCGCGTTGCCGAAGGGAACGATGACGCCACGGCCGTCGTCCAGCAGCTCCAGCGCGTGCCAGTACGGCGTCGAAACCACCGGCTTGCCCAATCCGAAGCTGTAGGCCAGCGTGCCCGACGTCATCTGTGCTTCATTGAGATAGGGCGTGACGTAGACGTCGCACATCGAAATGAATTCGAGCAACGTCGCCTGATCGACGAACTGGTCGAGGAATACGACATGGTTCTCGACCCCGAGTTCGCGCACGCGCGTCATCAGGCTTTCGCGATAGGCTTCGCCCTGGTCGCGCACCAGATTGGGATGCGTCGCGCCGAGCACGACATAGACCGCGTCCGAGCGACGTTCCAGGATCAAGGGCATGGCGTCGATCATGACCTCGATGCCCTTGCTGGGAGAGAGCAGCCCGAACGTCAGAATCACGGAGCGGTCGCTGAACCCGAGTTTGGCCTTGGCGGTATCGGGCTCGACAAACGGAAAATCGGGAATGCCGTGGGCAATGACCTCGATCTTGTCGTCCGGCACGCGGTAGACGCTGCGCAACATGTCGCGTCCCTTGTTGGCCATCACGATGATCTTCGAGGACGCCTCGACGAGGCGTTCCATCACCGCACGCTGGGCTGTGGTCGGCTTGGCCAGCACCGTGTGCAGGGTTGTGATGACAGGCATGCTGAGGCGTGAAAGCAGCTCGAGAATGTGCGCGCCGGCTTCGCCGCCGAAGATTCCGAATTCATGTTGCAGGCAGACGACGTCGAACCGGCCGGCGTTCAGGAAGGCTGCGGCGCGGACATAGTCTTCAATGGTGTCATCCTTGATCTGCAAGGCGACGGAAGTGGGGTAATCATAGGCTTGTCCGTGGTCGTTCATGGCGACAATGCTGACTTCCAGGTCCGGTCGCGAATTCGAAATCGCTCGTTCCAGGTCGGTCGTGAAGGTCGCGATACCGCAGCGGCGGGGCAGCGAATTGCCGATGATGGCGATGCGGTGAAGTGCCGTCATGTTCGCGCCTCCGCCGGATCTGCAAATTGCGGGACAGGCGGCGCGTCTGTGTTAACAGGCTTGCTCGGTTGCTCACCGAGCCGCTGCAACAGGGAATCGACCGCGCGGCTTGCGGGATACGCAATCAGCGCGCTCAATCCGTTGGCACCAACCTCGATGCTGGTGCGGCCGCCACCAATGAAGATGGCTTCCCCGATAGATGCCGCGGCCAAACCGATTGCGGCATGCCCGTCGAGAACGAGCATCCAGGTTTCCGGTTCGGCAAGCAACGCCCAGCTTGAACCCCCAGGCAGTTCAACGCGCTCGAGGACGAAATGCTTGCTCGCGACCAGGGCCGTCCGGTTCGCGGTCAAGGGCGTCGGATTGCCTGGCGTTCGAAGCGGCCATGGGTGGGCAACGGCGACGGCGTTGTCTTCGTGCAATTCACGCTGCCGGCCATGGTCGAACAGTCGGAATGTCGCGTCGCTATGCTGCTGAATTTCAGCCAGCACGATGCCGGCGCCGATGGCGTGGATGGTGCCGGCCGGGATGTAGATGACGTCGCCTTTGGCAACCGGCCGCCACTGAATGAGTTCGGCGATTGAACCGTTCCGGATCGAGGTACGCAATTGCTGTGGTGTTACCTGGTGCTTCAATCCCGCGCCGATCTGCGCGTCGGGTTGAGCGGAGAGAATGTACCATGCCTCGCTCTTGCCGTTCGGCATCCCCATCGCGCGCGCGTAGGTGTCGTCCGGATGGACCTGGATCGACAGTGGCTCGCTGGTGAACAGCAGCTTGAGCAGCAGGGCTGGGGTGGGCGCGTTCTTGTCGGCGCGCTCGAACCACAGCTCGCCGACGGCGTCACCGGAGCCGTCGACATGGCTCCAGGGCAAGAGATCGCCGACCCCCCAGGGCTTGTGGACGACGCGCACGGCGGCATGTTCGGTAGGCATAGGATGTCCTGACCCATGACGCGCACGTCGGGGTGACGTGTCGTTGGCCGATATCGACTGTAGGATTTGGCGTGGCGAAGGCGTCGCGTTTCCGGGCAGGCGCGTGAAGCGGGCCGGATGCTCACTGCCTTACGTGGCTACTCAGCGACCCAATAACAAGCAGCGCGAGGTCTTTAAGACCGTTGCGCCGGGCATTGTCCCGAAAATACAGCAAAACGAGGGGTAGAGACGGTCGCGCGCGACCGAATAGTCGGGCGTTGGTTGGCGAAGCTATACGAGCGCCAGATCCGATAAGCCCTGTGGCCTTGTCCGTCTAGGCCTGCGGTCGCGTATCCGGGGCGGCAGCCGCCGGCATCGCGCGGGTGCGGAAGTAGTCCAGCACGAACAGCCGTATCGCCGAGGACAAATTGCCCTGCTGGCGGTTGCTGTCGATCTCGCCGACCAGTTCGGACAGCGTCATGTTACGCAGGCCCGAGATTTCCTTCATGCCGTTCCAGAACGCCTCTTCGAGGCTGACGCTGGTCTTGTGGCCGGCGACCACGATCGAACGCTTGACGACGGGCGACTTCATGATGCGTCTCCGCCATCGATGCGATGTTGATCCAGTAAATTCCCCGCGCGATCCCTGGCCTGCTCGTCGCGCGCGCGTTCGGATTTGGTGCGGCCAAACCGCGCGCGATTGGCATCGGCCGCCTTGGCCGATTGCTCACGCTCGTTGCGCTTCTTGACGCGCTTCAGATTGACCACGTCCCCCATGCCCGTCCCCATCATCCGGCGACTTGAAGGCGTGAAAAATTATTGCGTAGGCAAGCGTGGTCGCGCTGCGCGCAAGCAAACTCGATGGTCATCAGAATCCCCGTGTAGTGCTCACTGATAGCATCAAAAAATAAATTTCGCTCTGCGAAAAACGAATAATTTCTGCTCCTACCATGCGTCAGCGCAACGGCGATAGATGAACGACATCATTCTTTAGGAGTTATGATCTATAATTATATCACGCATCCGTAGTTTCCCGGGTGGGGTGCGACCGTTAGCCCGGCCGCGTCATTTTGTCGGGCTGCACCAGGCGATCGAATTCGGCCGATTCAACAAACCCAAGCCGCACAGCCTCTTCTTTCAATGTGGTGCCGCGCGCATGCGCCGTTTTTGCGACCTTGGCGGCGTTGTCGTAACCGATTTTTGGCGCGAGCGCCGTCACCAGCATCAGTGAGCGCTCCATCAATTCGCGGATGCGCTTTTCGTCGGCGCGTATTCCCGTCACGCAATGCTCGGTGAAGGAGCGAGCCGCGTCCGACAACAATTGGATGGAATTCATCATACAATATGCCAGCACCGGCTTGTATACGTTCAATTCGAAGTGACCTTGGCTGCCGGCAACGGTGACGGTGGTCTGGTTGCCGAACACTTGGCAGCAAACCATGGTCATCGCTTCGCATTGGGTCGGGTTGACCTTGCCCGGCATGATCGAGGAGCCCGGTTCGTTTTCGGGCAGGATCAACTCGCCGAGGCCAGAGCGCGGACCGGATCCCAACAGGCGAATATCGTTGGCAATCTTGAACAGGCCGGTCGCCACCGAGTTGATCGCGCCATGCACCAGCACATAGGCGTCGTTGGAGGCCAGCGCCTCGAATTTGTTGGCCGCACTCGTGAACGGCAGCTTTGTGATTTTGGCGACGTGTCGTGCAAACATCCTCGCGAATTTCGGCTTCGAGTTGAGGCCGGTACCCACCGCGGTGCCGCCTTGCGCCAGCGGGAACAGATCCTTCACCGCCACGCGCAGTCGCGCGATGCCGCTCTCGACCTGCGCGGC
>JACDAG010001004.1 GCA_013695565.1 Bradyrhizobium sp. | reverse complement strand
CTCTCAGGGTGACGGATTACGCGAGCCTGTCGCGAACGACTTCTTCAGCAGCGCCGGATAACGCAACGCTTCCAGACCACCGCGGGCGGCATAATGCACCAGCAGCGCGCCCCACAGGCCGGCATTGCCGAACGATCGCAGCGCCAGCCATGCGCCGAGGAAGATCAGAAGCGACAGCAGCATCAGATTGCGCATGTCGCGCGCCCAGGTGGCACCGATATAGACGCCGTCAAAGGCAAAGGCGAACACGCCGAGCAGCGGCGCGAAGATCACGAATGGCAGAAACTCGCGTGCGATGCGCCGCACGTCGAGGCTCGCCGTCATGATGTCGATCAGGGAAGGACCCAACGTCGCGAACACGACGGCCACCGCAAACGCAAAGCCAAAGCCCCAGATCATGACCAGTTTGACTGCGCCGGCGAATCCGCCTTTGTCGCGGGCGCCATAGGCGCGGCCGCAAAGCTGTTCGGCGGCGTTGGCAAGGCCGTCGAGGAAGAAGCCGCTGATCATCAGGAAATTGTTCAAGACCGCATTGGCCGCAAGCGTCACGTCGCCGGCACGGGCGCCCTGCGCAGTGAAGAACAGAAAGGCCGTGATCAGCGCCGCGGTACGAATCAGGATGTCACGATTGACCGCCAGCAGCCGCATCAGCCTTGTGCGGTCGAACAGCGTCGCTCGCGAGATGGCTGGTTGCCCATGGGAGAGACGCAGCGCGATCAAGATACCGAGCAGGAGCCCGGCCGTTTCCGCGATCACGGCCGCGATCGCAGCACCTGCAATGCCGAAGTCGAACACCAGCACCAGCAGCGCGGTCGCCGCAGCATTGATCAGGTTGATGGTGATCTGGGTGCTGAGGGCGAGTTTCGCACGCGCCTGCCCGATCAGCCAGCCGAGCATGACATAATTGGCGAGCGCCAGCGGGGACGACCATATCCGGATCGTGAAATAGGTCTGGGCGGCGCGGCTGACACCTTCGCTGCCGCCCATCGCGCCCAGCAACAAGGCTGCGAGCGGCATCTGCAGCAGAATAAGGACTGCACCGATCAGGGCCGCGACGATGAACCCGCGCATCAGGATCGCGCGCAGTTCCTGCGTCTCCCCGGCGCCGAGCGACTGCGCCGTGAACGCCACGGTACTCATGCGCAGGAATCCGAACAGCCAGAACAGGCAGTCGAACAACACCGACGCAACCGCCACGCCGCCGAGCAGCGCGGCATCACCGAGCCGACCGATCGCCATGGTCGAGACGATGCCGATCAGCGGCGTCGTCAGGTTCGCGACCATCGCGGGGCCCGCGATGGCGAACACCTGCGCCGTCGTGACTTTTGATGGAGCGGTCGGCGAATGCATCGCTACAGCTCGACCACCATGCCGTCGTTCGCCGTGGTGTGGGCAAGCGAACCAAGCCGCCCCAGCATGTCGTCGCTCATATGCGTCAGGATCAACCGCCTGGCGTTGATCGCGGGCAGATGCGCTTCCAGCGTCGTCAGGCTGAGGTGGTTCTTGACGATCTTGTCGTAATAATAAGCCTCGGCAATGAACAAATCGGCCTCTCGCGCCGCCGGGATCAGCGTCTCCGTCCATTCGGTGTCGGCGCTGTAGCAGATGACGCGGCCCTCGGCTTCAATGCGATAGGCGAGGAATGGCCCGCCGGACTCGCCGTGCACGACGGGATAGGGCGTCACCTTGACCGCGCCGAAAGTCCGACTCTCCTCCGGATTGAGCGCGACGACGGAGAGATCGAAACGCGGCTTCGTCTTTGAGGAATGCTCGAACAACGCCTCCATCACCTGTGCCAACCTGGTTTCGATTCCTTGCGGCCCGGCGATCACGAGCGGGCGGGTGCGCCGGGTGAACTGGGCATCGAGCAGGAAGAACGGCAGTCCGCCGAAATGGTCGCCATGGAAATGCGTGATCAGGATCAGGTCGATGTTATCACGCGCAACATCGAGCCGCTTCAGCGCCGGCAGTGAGGAGGCGCCACAATCGATCAGGAAATTGACGCCATCGCCGGTGACGTGGAAGCAGGTGTTGGCGCGGCCACCGGAGCCGAGCGCGTCACCGCAGCCGATAAATCGTAATTGCATCGGCTGCGGCCTGTGTTGAGGGAATTCAGCGTCCGCGCGGCGAACCGAACAACCGCGACAGCAGCCAGATCGGGATCACGATAACAGCGCCGAGCAGGAAGTAGCGCCATAGCCAGTTGACGGCGTCAAAGCCGAGATCCCAGAGCCGCTGGAACAGCATCCGGATGCTGTGCAGGATGTTCCAGGGATCGAATCCAATCGTGGCCAGCACCACGCCGACCAGGACGGAGAGCAGCACCAGCCGGAACGCCACCGCCAGCGGCGAGCCGCCGAGAAACCGGGACAGGCCGTCATTGCTGGCCGGCAAATCTCTGACGTCGTTGCGCATCGATGCTCTCCTGCGGGTCACGCCCGTAGTGTAGCGTTTTCAAGCGAAGTGGATACCGGTTCGTGTGAAGAAAACGCGTCAAAAAACAAACTTTACTACAGCGGACAGCAAATGGGGAACCTATGTCTGCGCGTCAATGGCCGTCCGGGTTACGTCGCGGTAATGCTGCTGTCGGCCTTCAGCATCCGCTCCAGCGTTTCCAGCCGGTCGGCCTCGCGCGGCGGCTTGTCCCAGCGCAGCCGGCTGATGCGCGGGAACCGCATCGCGACGCCGGATTTGTGCCGTGGCGACCGCGCCAGCCCCTCGAAGGCGACTTCCAGCACCAGCCCCTGATCGGGCTCGTGCACGACATGGCGCACCGGCCCGAATTTCTCGGTGGTGTTGCGGCGGACGAAACGGTCGATCTGCAGCAACTCCTCGTCGGTGAAGCCGAAATAGGCCTTGCCGACCGGTACCAGCTGATCGCCCTCCTCGCCCGCGGTCCAGACCCCGAACGTGTAGTCCGAATAGTAGGACGAACGCTTGCCATGGCCGCGCTGCGCATACATCAGCACGGCGTCGATCAGATGCGGGTCGCGCTTCCATTTCCACCATTGGCCTTTGGGCCGTCCCGGCAGATAGGCGGCGTCGCGGCGCTTCAGCATCACGCCCTCGACCGCCTCGGCATCCTCGCCCGCACCGGCGCCGGCGGGGTCTGCGCGCGCGGCCGTCAACGCTTCCCAACTGTCGAAGGCCACCGTTGGCGACAGGTCAACACGGGGATCGTCAAGCTTCTTGATGAATGTCTCCAGCCGCGCGCGGCGCTCGATGAACGGCAACTCGCGCAAATCATTCTCGTCGTCGAGCAAATCATAGGCGCGCAGATGGATCGGGTATTCCTTGATCAGCTTTGGCGAGACCGCTTTGCGGTTGAGCCGCTGTTGCAGCACGTTGAAGGTCTGCACGCGGCCCTCGCGCAGCACCAGCAACTCGCCGTCGATGGCGAATGATTTTGAAGAACCCTGCAGATGCAGCGACGGCACCAGATCCGGAAAGCTTTTCGTAATGTCCTCACCGGTCCGCGAATAAAGCCGGGCCTGGATCTGGCCGCGCTCGTCGCGCCCAGTAACCGCCTGCACCCGGATGCCGTCCCATTTCCATTCGGCGATGAAGTCGGCGGCATCGAGGTTGGCGAAATCCGCATCCTCGATCGCATGCGCGAGCATCACCGGACGGAACGGTGTCGGATCGCGATTGACGGGTTTTTCGCTGCGGCCTTCCAGCCAGGCGAACAGATCGAGATAGGGCGGGCTCAGCCCCGGCCACATCAGCTCGATGTCGTGGGCGTCCTTGTCCCCGAGATCAGCGGCGGCCGTTTTGGCAAGCCGTGCCGAAACGCCGATGCGCATCGCACCGGTGACGAGTTTCAGCAGCGCCCAGCGTCCGGTTTCATCGAGTTCATCAAGCCAGCGCGCGAGTTGTTTCGGCAGTTCGGTCTTGCCGAGGGTGCGCAGGGTGGTGACGACTTCGGACAGCGTTGGCGGGGGCGGGTTGTTGTGGCCCATCCGCTCCCCTCCCTCCACGCGCAACGCGCGTGGCGGGGAGGGGTCGGGGGTGGGGGGTCTATCGGCTAGCTGCGATGCTGATGAGTTTGCCGCGCTACCCCCCACCCCCGACCCCTCCCCACCGCTTCGCGGAGGGAGGGGAGAAGATTTCGGCCACATCAGCGCCACCGTCTCCGAGAGGTCGCCGACATAATCATAGGACAGGCCGAACAGCACGGGATCGGTGCGCTCGGTGATGAGGTCGCGGATCAGGCCGGGCTTGGCGTGCTTGAACGACAGCGCACCAGTCAGTGCCGCCAGCGCATAGCCGCGATCGGGATCGGGTGTGTCGCGAAAATACGCCGTGATCAGCCGCAGCTTGTTGTTGCGGCCGGGCTCATAGGCGAGGCGATCCAGCAATTCGGCGAAGCGGTTCATGCCTTGGCCTCACCCGCGGGTAGCGCCTCATGTTCGTCCTCGTCGCCATAGCCGACCAGATCGAGCGGCCGCGCGGCGAGGCCCTTTGTTTTGCACCAATGCACCAGCGCGTCTTCCTGGCCGTGGGTGACCCAGATTTCTCCGGCGCCAGTGGCTTCGATGGTCGCGGTCAGACCGTCCCAGTCGGCGTGATCGGAAATCACCAGCGGCAATTCGATGCCGCGCTGGCGGGCGCGGGCCCGCACCCGCATCCAGCCCGACGCGAACGCCGTGACCGGATCGGGGAAGCGTCGCGTCCAGATATCGGAGGTGGCCGACGGCGGCGCCAGCGTGATGGTGCCGGCGAGATCGGCCTTCTTCATGCCTTTGACATCGCGCAGTTCACCAAGCTCGACGCCGCGGCTTTGATAATAGCGCGTGATCTCTTCCATCGCGCCATGCAGATAGATCGGTGCGTCGTAACCGGCTTCCCGCAGCAACGCGATCACGCGCTGCGCCTTGCCGAGCGAATAGGCACCGATCAGGTGCGCGCGTTCGGGGAACAGCGCCACCGAGGCCAGCAACTTCTTGACCTCATCCGCCGCGTCGCCATGGCGGAACACGGGCAGGCCGAAGGTTGCTTCGGTGATGAAGACGTCGCAGGGCACGACTTCGAACGGTGTGCAAGTTGGATCAGAGGCGTCCTTGTAATCGCCGGACGCGACAATGCAGGTATCCTTGCAGGTGACGGCGATCTGCGCCGAGCCCAGCACGTGGCCGGCGGGATGGAACTTGACGGTGACGTCGCCGAGCCTGAGTTCCTCGCCATAGGCGATCGCCTGCGTCGAGCCTGCGAAATTCTCGCCATAGCGCAGCCGCATCATGTCGAGCGTTTCTTGCGTCGCCAGGACCGCGCCATGGCCGGGACGGGCGTGGTCGGAATGGCCATGCGTGATCACGGCGCGCTCGACAGCGCGGACCGGATCGATATGGAAACCGCCGGGCTTGCACGATAAACCGGCGGGAGCTGGCAGCAGGATGTCTTGCGGACGCATGTCAGTTATATAGGAGGTGTCGCCGCGTTTTTTACCCTCTCCCCACCGAGGAGAAGGGCTACCCGATCGACCAGACGAACGGCACTCTCCCGCCGGCCGGCGGTTTCAGATGCACCGGAATATGCCGGCCGCAGCCGGCGGCGAGGCCCTCGAACAATCCCTGCAGCACGCTGACGCAGGCCGGGTGATAGTCGCCGACATCGGCCATCAGCTTCCAGCTTTGCTGCCGGATTTCGAGCGCACCGTGAGACTCGCTGATCTCAAACGTGTCGTCCTGCGCCTCGAACAGCGCGCGCAGGAAGCCTGCAAATTCCTTCGCGCCGCCACGGCTTGCTCCGAGGCTCTGCGCGATCTCGTCGAAATATTGCATGCCGATCAGCTTGCCGGTAAGGTGCAACAAGTATCGGGCATCCTCCGGCCCAAAGCATTGCACCATCACGGGAGCGGCGGTCTTCACATATTCCATCGCGTAGTTGCGATAGGCTTTTTCCAGCCGCGGTTTTGGCCAGCTCGAAACCGGTAATGCCGGCGCGGTGGCGGGGTCGAACAGCGGCGCTTCGAGATGTCGCGCGAACACCATCCGCGCATCGAGGTCGAGCGGATGATCGTATTCGCAGTAATAGCCTTCCAGCCCGTCCTGGCCGTCGACGCTCTGCTTGGTGCAGACGAAGCCAAGATTGAGATTACCCAGCGCCACGCCATTATTGCCGTGCCATCCCCGCAGCATCGCGCGCGAGACTTCGCCGGGCACGCCGCAGATCGCAGTCCCCCGCCAGATCCAGCGCGGCGGCGGATAGCGTATCCAGGCCTTGCGGTCGGTCTCGTACATGTACTCGACATGGACACCGCCGATCCAGTTGGAGAGATAATGATACTGCGCCGCTGCGACCGCCGGCGGCAGATGATCGAGGCCAAGCTTTTTCAACCCGGGCAGGAAACGCTCCTGCTGCTGACGGCGGAATACCCGGAACACGAATTCCGCGGCGTCGGCCGTGCCGCGCCGGGAGACGACGGTGAGAATGAGGCCGGTGAAAAACGCATGATAGAGATCGGCGACGCTGCGCCATTTCGCCCATTGGGCTTCCTGTTCTCCGGACATGGTCTCTCCCGCCTTCGTTCGTTGTTGGCGACGAGCATATATCAGCCGTCATTGCGAGCGCCAGCGAAGCAATCCATGGCGCCGCAACGGAAGCATGGATTGCTTCGCGGAGCCTGTCATCGGGCGCGCTTTCGCGCGACCCGGTGGCTCGCAATGACGGAGAGCGAGACTTATGCCCGGAAATGCTTGCTAAGCTTCAGGCCCTGCGCCTGGTAGTTGGAGCCGATG
>JACDAG010000970.1 GCA_013695565.1 Bradyrhizobium sp. | reverse complement strand
GTTGTCGATGTGGCCGAACTGTCCCTTGTAGACGCTGTAACCGCATAATTCCTGCAGGCGCCGCGGAAACCGTTTGGCGGTGTCGTGGGGAATCCCGAGCTGCAGATTTTCCTGCTGCCGCATCCAGCCCCAGCAATAGGCGCAGGAGAACGCAAAACGCCGGGCATCGCTGGTGTTGGCGCCGCCGCCGTGCCACAGCGCACTGTCGAACAGAATCACACTGCCGGCGGGCATGGTCGCGGTGACGGCGTCATAGTCCTTGCCGTATTCCGGCGAGGAAGCAAGCTTGTGGCTGCCCGGCAGAATCCGCGTCGCGCCATTGTCGTCCCTGAAATCCGACAGCGCCCAGATCGCATTGATGGTGATCGGAATGTGCGGCCGCGGCAGCGGGATCAATTGCGTATCCTCATGGATCGGCTGCGCCTCCTGGCCGGGACGGAGCACCAGCGAGCAGAACGACGACAGCAGGCATTCGCGGTCCAGCACGCGCTCCACCACCGGCAGCACGTTCTCATGCAGCGGCACTTCCCAGAACAGATCGTCATAGGTGAGGAGATTGTTGATGCGGACGGTCTTGAAGCCTTCGAACGAGGTCTTGGCGTAGCCGAGATTGTGCTCGCGCTCGACGCGCAGCAGCGCCGTCTTTAATCCCTCGACCAGTTCAGGCGAGGCCGCGCGCTCGATCACCGTGAATCCGTCGTCGCGGATCCGGTCAGCATGCGCTTGAACTTCGGTGTCATCAAGCATATTGCGCTCCCTTGTCGACGCTGTGCCGCGTCTTTGGAGCAAAGCATAGCGCGCTCGTTTTTGATTTGGGAGTGTTTTTGATCGCTTCCGTCATTGCGAGGAGCGCTTGCGACGAAGCAATCCATACTTCCTTTTGCGGCGCGATGGATTGCTTCGCTGCGCTCGCAATGACGGCGAAACTCAAACCGTCGGACGGGTCTTCCAGAAGCCGACGACGCGCTCGGCGGTCGAGGGCATCAAGCGTCCGAAGTTCACGCGGGCGCTTTCGATATCGGCCGGCGACGCCGTCCGGTTCGGCCCGAGCCGGAGCAGGATCAAAGCGCGCACGGTCGCCCATTCGAGGCCGATCGCCTTGCCGGCGATCAGGATCGGATCGTAACGGTCGCCGGCGATCAGCCGGTCGAGGGTGGCGATCTTCACGCCGGTCATCGCCGACAGCGCGGCAATTGATTCCTCGTATTTGTTGGCCTTGGCGAAGTTGAGCAACGCGCTTTCGCCCAGCTGACCGTCGCGATGCAACGAGAGGATCGTGCGCTGCGCCGCCTCGAAGTCGCGGCCGCTATCGGGGCGTTCGGCAACGCCGGAGATTACGTTCATCGCCCGCTTGATCGCGACCTGCCGGGCCGGCTTGACCACCCCGAACAGGCGGCGGCGGATCACATCGATAGATCCGGCCAGCAGATCCTTCAGGTTTTCGGCGGAGAGGTCGTCGCGCTGGCCGAGCTTGAGCGTCAGCACGCCGTCCTGGCCGGCACGCTTGATCAAGGTCGAATAACCGTCGCTCGAAAAGGCCGCGCCTGAATTGCCGGCGGCGCGCCTGACGACATCGCGATCTCCGCGACGGACGATGACATCGGTGAGGTCGGGCGACAGCGTCGGCCGATCCGACATCGCCAGCAGATGGCCCTGTCCCTTGGCGCTCGCGATTTCGACCAGGATCTGCTCATCGATCACGGGCGACCGGCGCAGCAGCGGGCCTGCGATGGCAATTTCATCCTCATGGGCGAGTTGCCCGACCAGCCCGCGCGGCGCGTTGGCGAGCAACGACAGCCGCTCGGCGAGTTCGGCTCGCGCGGCAAGATCGGCATGGGGGACCAGGCTGCTCAATACGCCGTCGAACAGATCGACGTGATCGGCACCGAAGCTGGAGGCCCCCTGCAGGAATAATTCACTGATCCGGCGCGCGGCATCGGCGCGGCGCTTGGGATCGCCGCCCCTGACAATTTCGTCCAGTCCTGGGATCAGCGCTGTCGCTGGCGTCATAAACCTATCCAAACCGGCCGAATTGGCTGGTTTTCGGCAATCTAGGCGGCGTTCGTGAATGAAGGGTTAGGTTTTGGCGCCCTCGCACCTCACTCAAAATCTCCCTTAACAGGGCGTGCGGGCCTTGCCGGATTGGGGAAAAACCGCTATATCCGCCGCAACTTATGGTTCTCATACGATCGCGTATTGAGAGTGGGCCCCCCCGGACCCGCTCTTTTTTATTACCTGAACAAGCCTCGCCCAGAAGGGACTAAAGGCACGGTTCAGGGAACCGGCCGGATCCGGCTTAGACCCGGCCTAACCCCATGTAAGTAAGACGCTTTTGACCCTGGATATGACCGATCCAACTGCTGTTTCCGTGGATATTGACCTGCTCGCCGAGCCGCGGCTCGTGGTCGAGCCGGGCGTAGCTGCGCGGGTTTCGGCCGTGGCCGGACCGGTATTGCAGGGCATGGGCTACCGGCTGGTCCGGATCAAGATATCCGCGGAGGCCGGCTGCACGGTCCAGATCATGGCCGAACGGCCCGACGGCACCATGCAGATCGAGGATTGCGAGGCGATTTCACGGGCGCTATCGCCGGTGCTCGACGTCGCCGATCCCATCGAACGGGCCTATCGGCTGGAGATTTCATCGCCGGGCATCGACCGGCCGCTGGTGCGCCGCTCGGATTTCGAACGCTACGTCAGTCATCTTGTGAAGATCGAGATGGCGGTCGCCCATCAAGGCCGCAAGCATTTCCGCGGGATCCTCAGGAGCGTCGAGGGCGATGCCGTGCGGCTTCATCGTGATGACATCCGCGCAGAAGAAGATGCCGACATGTTGCTTGTGATGGAAGACATCGCCGACGCCAGGCTGGTTCTGACCGACGAATTGGTCGCGGAATCGATGCGACGCGGCAAGGCCGCCGAGCGCGAACTCAAACAGAATCTCGGGCTCGAACCGCCGCCGCCTCACGCCAAGAAAAGCGATCCGGCCAAGAGCAACAAGCCGAAGCCGAAATCGCTGAAGAAGCCGCTACCCAAGAACACCAAGAAACACCGCCTCGCCGCGCAAGGTTTGCCCGGCGGCGAATTCGATCCCACCGAAGGAGACTGAGCCATGGCAGCTGTCAGCGCCAATAAACTCGAATTGCTGCAGATCGCAGACGCGGTTGCCCGCGAAAAGTCGATCGACCGCGGCATCGTGATCGCGGCGATGGAAGACGCCATCGCCAAAGCGGCCCGCGCCCGCTACGGCAGCGAGACCGACGTTCACGCCGAGATCGACGCCAAGAAGGGCGAGCTTCGGCTGTCGCGCCACATGCTGGTGGTCGATGTGGTCGAGAATTCGTCGAACCAGATTTCGCTGGCGGATGCACAGCGCGCCAATCCCGGCGCCCAGGTCGGCGACACCATCGCCGACACCCTGCCGCCGCTGGAATATGGCCGCATCGCCGCGCAATCCGCCAAGCAGGTGATCGTGCAGAAGGTGCGCGAGGCCGAGCGCGACCGGCAGTACCAGGAATTCAAGGACCGCATCGGCGACATCGTCAATGGCATCGTCAAGCGCGTCGAATATGGCAGCGTGATCGTCGATCTTGGCCGCGGTGAAGCCATCGTGCGCCGCGACGAGATGCTGCCGCGCGAAGTGTTCCGCAACGGCGACCGCGTCCGCGCCTACATCTTCGACGTCCGCCGCGAAACCCGCGGACCGCAGATCTTCCTGTCGCGCACCCATCCGCAGTTCATGGCGAAGCTGTTCGCGCAGGAAGTGCCGGAGATCTATGACGGGATCGTCGAGATCAAGGCGGTCGCCCGCGATCCCGGCTCACGCGCAAAAATCGGCGTTATTTCGCGGGATTCCTCGGTCGATCCGGTCGGCGCCTGCGTCGGTATGCGCGGTTCGCGCGTGCAGGCCGTGGTCAACGAATTGCAGGGCGAAAAGATCGACATCATTCCGTGGTCGCCCGACATCGCGACCTTCGTCGTCAACGCGCTGGCGCCCGCCGAAGTCGCCAAGGTCGTGATCGACGAAGACCGCGAGCGCATCGAGGTCGTGGTG
>JACDAG010000926.1 GCA_013695565.1 Bradyrhizobium sp. | reverse complement strand
CGGCGCCACCAGCATGCCGGCAAGGCCTGCGAGCACCGCGCCGATGGCGAAGACAATCGTGAACATGGTCCCGATGTCCACGCCGAGCGCGGACACCATGGCGCGGTTGGAGGCGCCGGCGCGGATCAGCATGCCGATGCGGGTCCGCATCACCACGACATACAGCAAGGCGGCGACCGCAAGCGCCACCGCGATGATCGACAGCCGGTAGGCCGGATAGAACACGCCGGGGATGATCTGGACCGGCACAGTGAGCCAGGCCGGCAGCGGCAGCGCGAGGCCGGCCGGGCCCCAGATCAGCCGCACCGCGTCATTGAAGAACAGAATCAGGCCGAAGGTGCCGAGCACCTGGTCGAGATGATCGCGGCCATAGAGATGCCGCAGCGCGACGAATTCCAGCGCGATCCCGAGCAGTAGCGTGGCGCCGAGCGCCAGGATGACGCCGAGCACGAAGCTTCCGGTCCATGCGGTAAACGTCGCGGCGAAATAGGCGCCCATCATGTAGAGCGAGCCGTGCGCCAGATTGACGAAATCCATGATGCCGAACACCAGCGTCAGCCCCGCCGCCAGCAGGAACAGCAGCAGGCCGAACTGCAGCCCGTTCAGCGATTGTTCGACGAGAACCAACGATAGACCCCTCTCAGATCGCAATCTCCACGCCGACGCCATACGGTCGTCGCGAGAAAAACCGGTTTCCCTTTTCGGTCATGCCCCTCAACACGAAACAAAACAGCGGCGGCGCGTCGGCGCCGCCGCTTATTTTATTGGCGCATGTTCATTTGCCAAACCGCCTGCACATCCACGCCTCCGAAGCCGGCCATCGGGTCTTTGAAATTACTTTAAACATAAAGTAATTTTTCGACAAGTCCCTCCACAACCCCTTGGCCGATCATGCACCGGTCATGCCAACAATCATTTCATCGGGCACTTGTCGTGGAAGCGATCCTGGTCGTCCTTGACGATGGTCGCCACCGTCTTGAGCGAGAGCTGGCCGTCAGCATCCTTGACCACGTCCTGCAGATAGAAATTCTGGATCGGGATGTGGTTCTTGCCGTATTTGAACGGACCACGCAGCGACTTGAAGTTGGCCTTCTCCATCTCGGCCTTCATCGCGTCCTTCTTGGTCATGTCACCCTTCACGGCGACCACCGCGCTGTTGATCAATTGCGCGGCGTCATAGGACTGCGCACCATAATAGGTCGGACGCAGGCCGGTATATTTCTTGCGATAATCCTCTACGAATTTCTTGTTCTCGGGGTTCGGCAGGTCGTTCACCCATTCCTGTGCGCCGGGAATGCCGATCGCGTTGTCCTTCTGCAGCGGCAGCGACAGCTCGTCGACGGTGAAGGCGGTGTAGAGCGGCATCTGTGACTTGAGGCCGGCCTGCGCATATTGATTGAGGAACTGGACACCGGCAGCACCCGGATAGAACACGAAGATCGACTCGGCCTTGGAGTTCTTGGCCTTGGTGAGTTCGGCGGAGAAGTCGAGCTGGCTCGGCCACACCGTATATTCCTCGCCGACCACCTGGCCCTTGAACGTGCTCTTCAGACCGGCCAGCATATCCTTGCCGGCAGCATAATTCGGGCCGATCAGGAACACCGACTTGACGCCCTTCTGGTTCATGTAGAGGCCCATCGCCTGCGGCGTCTGGTCGTTCTGCCAGGAGGTCGAGAACACGTAAGGCGAACACAATTCGCCGGCGAGCTGCGACGGACCGGCATTGGCCGAAATCAGGAAGGTCTTCGAATCCACCGCGGTCTTCAGCGAGGCCAAGAGCACGTTCGACCAGATATAGCCGGCGACGAAATCGACCTTGTCGGACTGGATCAGCTTTTCGGTTTTCTGCTTGCCGACATCCGGTTTCTGGCCGTCATCTTCGTAGATCACCTCGACGGGGATGCCGCCCATCTTGCGGCCCATATGGTCGAGCGCCAGTTCGAACGAGTTGCGCATGTCGTTGCCGATCACGGCGGTCGGCCCGCTGAAGGTCGAGACGAACCCGATCTTGATAGTGTCAGCCGCGGATGCGGGCTGCGCCAGCGCCACAGCCATTGCGCCCGCCAGCCAGAATGCCTTTTTCATATTCACTCCCCTCCTCATTATCTGATTATTCGCCAGCCAGAGCGGCCGCCGTTCGAGGCCTGCGCCTTCGTGAAATCCCGTTTTCCCGGAGATATTTTGTGCGCGAAATCCCTCACCGGCGGCAAGCACGAACCGAAAGCCCCGATTAGAACCTTCGGCCCATATCCCAGCGGCCTGCACCATAGTTCGTTGATGACGCGAATGGCAAGAACTATAGTTCCGGTTGCTGAGGCAACAAATGTCGCAGGGCCGACGGCTGCGCCGAAGGAAAGAGGATAATGCGCCAGCGCGATCATGGTGCGCGCGCCCGTTGTGACAACTCGTCTTCCTGCCATTGCGCCCAGGTCGGCCGATCGAGCTGAAACAGATCGGTGCAGCGGGCATACCAGCCGCTGCCATGCATGCGGCCGATCAATTGCAGCGCAGGCGTGTCGATGTGGCAGCGCTCGCTGTCCTGAACCGCGTTGCCATCGACATGCGCGCAAAGGATGCGGCCGATCACCGCCGTCTGGCGCGGTCCGGTGACGAGCGAAGTCAGCACGCGGCATTCAAAGGAAACCGGGGACTCGGCAATGCGCGGCGCCCGTATCGCATGTGATGGCGCCGCCGTGAGGCCGGCGAGCGCGAGTTCGTCGATTTCGGGCGGCGCATCGATGCAGGTGATATTCATCGCCGCCGCGTTGGTTTCGGAAACCAGGTTCACCACGAACTCCCCGGTGGCGATGATGTTCGTCGCGGTATCCTTGAAGCGGCCCGGCCCGGCCAGCAGCCCGATCGCCAATGTTGGCGGCTCGTGCCCCAATACGTTGAAGAAGCTGTACGGCGCCGCGTTGACAACGCCGCCCTCGGACAGCGTCGTCACCCAGGCGATCGGCCGCGGCGTAACCGTGGCCGTCAGTATCTTGTAGCGCTGCGAGGCCTCCAGCTTCTCCATGTCAAACAACATCGCCTTCCCCACGCTCAGACCGCCACCACCGGGTGGCGCAACCGGCCGATGCCGGCCACTTCCGCCTCCACGACATCGCCCGGCCAAAGCCATTCCTGCGGCGTCCGTCCCGCGCCGACGCCGTCGGGCGTGCCGGTCGCGATAATGTCGCCCGCCTCCAGCGTGATCGCGGCCGAAATGTCCGAGATCAGCAGCGGCACCTTGAACAGCATGTGGCGGGTGTTGGATCGCTGCTTTTCGACGCCGTTCACCGTGAGCCAGAGATCGAGCGCGTGCGGATCGCCGATCTCATCCGCCGTCACGATGCATGGACCAAAGGGCGCGTAGGTGTCCTGGCCCTTGGAATAGATCCACTGGCCGGCGCGGCGGTTGTCACGGGCGCTGACGTCGATCATCACGCTGTAGCCGAAAACGAAGTCGAGGGCCTGCGCCTCCGACACCTTGCGCGCCGTTCGCCCCATCACGACGGCGAGTTCGACTTCCCAGTCGAGCTGCTGGGTAATCGTCCTGTTATGTTCGATGGCATCGTCGGGCCCGATCACGCTGGTCGGAGGCTTCGAAAAGATGATCGGCTGCTTTGGCAATTCCTTCGCGGTGTTGAGGGCACGCGACGATTCCGCGACGTGCTCGACATAGTTCAGCCCGATCCCGAAAATGTTCTTCCGCGGCCGCGGTATCGGCGCCAGCAGCCTGACATTGGCCAGCGGCAGTGCCGTGCCCACCGGCCAATGGCTGCCGTGCTCGCTCAAAATCTTCTTCAGCGCCATCGTCGCCGACGGCCCGAGATCGATGAGATCGAGCATCGACGCCGGAAGTGCCACGCCGGCATGCGCACCGATCCGTTCGACATCCACGACCAGGTCATCGACGACGGCACCGAGGCGGGCCGCCGCCTCAACGTTGGCGCGGTAGGTAACAAGACGCATGATTGTTTTTCCTAGGATGTCAGCGGCTGCCGACCCTGATTGTCGCCATAGGCTTCCTCGCGATACAGACCGAGGGCGTGCATCACAGGCAGATCGTTGAAGGTGAACAGGCAGGCGTCGTCGCTGTCAGATCCGTTGACGTGCTCGTGCCAGGCCCAGGACGGAACACAGAAGATGTCGCGCTCCTTCCAGTCGAAGCGCTTGCCGTCGATGATCGAATGACCGCTTCCCTTCGCCACCTGATAGATGAAACTGCCGGTGTGACGATGCGCCTTGGTGGCTTCGCCCGCGCGCAGCATCTGCATCGATGCGCCGATCGTCTGCATGACGGGTCCGCCGGTCACCGGGTTCACATAGTTCATGAGAATGCCATCAAACGGTGAGCCTTCGCTTGCCTTGCCGTAGCGCTGCAGCGCTTCGTAGGTCGGCCCCCACTCGTATTTCAGGAGCGGTGAATACCCCCGCGCCCACTCGGCGCCGGCGGGACGCAGGCCCGGATTGCCCCAGGCGTGCGCCATGTCGTCGACGGGATGGCCGACCTCCTGCTGCATCTTCGGATGCACCGCGTAGAAATTGGCTTCGAGCGCATTGACGAGCGGGATGTCGAGACCGTCCTGCCAGATGCAGGGCGTACCGTCACCGGAGACGCCGTGTTCATGCCACGTGCCGTTCGGAGTCAGCACGAAGTCGTTGGCGCCAAGCGTGAGCTTGTGACCATCGACGATGGTGTAGGCGCCCTCCCCTTCCATTATGAAACGCAGCGCCGAGGCTGAGTGGGCGTGGCAAGACGCCACCTCGCCGGGATGCATCACCTGCAGCCCGGAGTAGAGCCAGCCGACGGCAGCGGCGTGCTCGCGGCGTCCGGGATTGTTCAAATAGATGACGCGCCGGCCGGCCTTTTCGGGAGACACCAGTTCGACGGATCGCAGCACATGCTGGCGCAAATCCTCATAGCGCCAGAGCACGGGGATAGACGAAGACTTGGGCTGCCAAGGCTCGATCTTGTTGGCGACCGTCCACAGCGCACCCGCGTCCAGATTTTCCAACTCATCGTAATAGGCGAGCAGTTCCGGGGTGTCCTCGACATTGGCC
>JACDAG010000924.1 GCA_013695565.1 Bradyrhizobium sp. | reverse complement strand
GACCGGGTGGGCGGCGCGCAGGTCCGCAACCGGAATGGTGGCAATCGAGCCTGCGCCGAGCTCTTCCTGGATGGCGTTTTCGGAGATCAAGGCAACGCCCAGTCCGGCTTCGATCATGCGCTTCATGGCGGTGAGGCTGTCGATCGGCGTCCAGGAGATCGCGCCGATCCCGCGCGCCTGGAACTGGGCAAAAATGTTGTCCGCGAAGGTTTCGCGCTGATCATAGGCGTTCTGGAATGCAAACCAGCGCTCGTGGCACAGCGCGGTCAGCGATTTCTGTTTTTTCCCCGCATAGCGATGCTCGGTGGAGCAGGCGATCACCATGGTCTCGGAAGCGATGTGCTCGCAGACGATATCGGGGGCGGGGTCGAGCAGGTAACGCAATCCGATCACCGCTTCGCCCCGGCGTACCAGATTGCTGACGACCGCGCTGCCGGCCGTGCTGATCGAGAGGTCGATTTTCGGATGGTCCGCCGCAAAGCGCTTGAGCACCGGGGTGAGGTTGGCCCCCGCCAGCGTGCCGACGGCAACGATCGATACCGCGCCGGCGGTTTCGGTACGCAGCGCCTCCATCGCGTTGGTGGCGTCGCGCAGCGCGGCCTGTACGCGCTCGGCGTGTGGCAACAAGGTGCGGCCGGCCTCGCTCAGCACCACCCCGCCGGCCGCGCGCTCGAACAGCGGCACACCGAGTTCCTCTTCAAGCAGCGCGATGCGCCGGCTGATCGCCGGCTGCGAGCGTCCCAGCATGTCGGCGGCGCTGGAAAACCCCCTCGCGTTGTGGATCGCCATGAAGGTCTGCAGAGCCTCGCTGTCCATCGGGGCGCCTATGCAAAAAGCTGATCGATATCAGAAGTATTACCACTTGGACAAATACCGTTTCAACCTCCAAGAGAGAGCCATGAGAGCGCCGAGGCCGCCAGCACGAGGATACCACATGGCAATCAACATCCCCGAACCGACGCATGCCCGCGCGGCGCCGTCGCATCCCGACCCCTATGCCTATTACGGTCGACTCGCGCGCGAGCAGCCGATGGCCCGGGATGCCGTGAACGGCTGGTGGGTGGCGGCAAGTGCTGCAGCCGTCAACGAAGTGTTGACGAGCGAGATCTGTCTCACCCGCCCGGCGGACGGACCTGTACCAGTGGCGCTGCGCGACGGGGCGATGGGAGAAATCTTCGGCCGCCTGGTCCGTTTGCGCGATGATGAGGCGCGCAAGCCATTGAAGCATGCGTTGCTCGCGGCGCTCCGCGGACTCGATCTGGCCGAGGTTGGGCGTCTTGCGCGCGCGCGGGCCGCCGAACTGGACGACGAACTGGGCCTGCCGCTGGACGAATCCAAAACGACGCAGTTCATGTTTGCGCTGCCGGTGCAGGTGATTGCGCAATTGCTCGGGGTGCCCGCCGCGCGCTACGGCGACGTCATGTCCTGGCTTGGCGATTACGGCGCAGGAACGGCTTCGGCCGCAACCGGCGTGCCCGCAGCCAGCCCTGAGCTGTTCGCGCGCGGACATCGCGGCGCGCAAGCGCTGCTTGAGCTCTTCGCAGGGCTTTCGAAAGATGGCGGTGGACCGCTGCTCAACGCGCTGCTGCGGGAGGCGAGGGACGCCGGATGCGGTGATGAGCGGGACGTCGTCATCAATGCGATCGGATACATGATCCAGGGCTACGCCGCCACCGCCTCGCTGATCGGTTCGACGCTATTGGTGCTGGCGCGGCAGCCATCGCTGCGCAGGCAGGTCGAAGAGAACCGCGCGCTGCTCCGCGATGTCATTCAGGAAGTGCTGCGCTGCGACCCCGGCACCAACAGCACGATCCGATTCATGGCACAGGATGGCGTCATCGCCGGGCAAACGGTTCGGCAGGGCGAAATGATTATTGTCTTGATCGCCGCGGCCAATCGCGATCCTGCGCTCAATCCCGATCCGGATCGTTTCGACATGGCGCGCCCCGACCGCAAATACCTCGAACTGGGAACGGGTCCTCACGCCTGTCCCGCCGACAAATTCGCTCCGTTCATCGCCATGATCGCGGTGGATCACCTGCTGTCGCGCGGCGTGCCGCTGGACCGGCTGGAGTCGGCTTTGTCGTATGCGGCCTCCGGCCACATCCGAACGCCGCTGTTCAAGCGCTGATGAGATCGTCGACTGGCGGCCACGGTGGGACTGCGCTCTCTCAGGCTGCGGCCGACACGCCAGTGACGGGCTCGATCTTCGCCAACTCTTTGCCGATTGCCAGCTGAGCCATGCGGACGTCGTAAGAGTTCTGCAGGTTCAGCCACAGCTGCGGCGTGGTGTTCAGCGCCTTGCCAAGGCGGAGCGCGGTGTCGGCGGTGATGCCGATCTGCTCGGTTGCCAGCCGTTCAATCCGGGTGCGCGGCACGCCGCAAGCTTTTGCCAGAGCGCCAGCGCTCATTTTGAGCGGAATCAGGAACTCCTCCCGGAGGACTTCGCCCGGGTGCATCGGCGGTAGTTTCTTAGCCATTCAGGCCTCCATGGGAGGGCGGTCGTCGCCCGGCAGTCAGTGGTAGTCTACAAATTCAACGTCTCTTGGTCCCTCCTCGGTCCAGATGAAGCAAATCCGGAACTGATCGTTAACGCGGATCGAATGCTGACCTTTTCGGTCACCACTCAGGGCTTCTAAACGGTTGCCGGGCGGCGAGAGCAAATCCAGCAGAGCGCCAGCCGAGTCCAGATATTGCAGTTTTCGGCGGGTGACCTTGAGCAGATCGGCCGGGAAACCCTTGAGGGCTTCGCCTTCGAAAGCTGCGCGGGTCAGTTCGTTTTTGAAGCTCTTGATCATGAAAAGAACATATGTATCATAGTTTGATACGTTGTGCAAGTCATCTGTATCATTTTGTGATGCATTGCGCTTACGCACGCAAATCAAGTATCCGATGATGACCCTGACATAGCGCTTTGGCGCGCAATTGCGCTGCCGGCGCGTCGACCTAAGAGCGAACTTCGCTCGTCTCGATCCCGCAAGCGGCAGAGGTGCACGGGCTTCGCGGCCAGACCGTTCCAATCTAGCCTTGCCCAGTTCTAAAACGCCGCCTGCGTCGCGGTCCCGGCCACCACGTACCAGGTCACGAACAGGCCGCAGATCAGCGCGCCCGGCAGGCTGGAGCCGGTCCGCCGCCAACTGAAAGTCGCGACCACGGCGCAGATTGCGAGTAGCGGCACGAACTGGATGGCGACGATGGTCGAGAGCGGCACGAAGCCGGGGTCGGGCAGCGGGTTGAACAGCTTTCCGGTCAGCCACAGCGTGCTGTATTGCAACACCAGCAACACGATGAAGCCCAAAGTCAGCGCCAGGATGTTGGTGAGATAGAGCCCGGCGCGGCCGGCGCCATGGTCGAGAAATTCCGGTGCAGCACGTGAAGCGCGACCACGAAGAAGGCGGTGAACGGCACCAAATAGATCAGGAAAATCAGGGCCTGTTTGGCGCTCATCAGTTTCAGCGCCACGATCCAGAACCGGAAGTCGATCTTGAAGGCGAGGTCGGCCAGCCACAGCGCCGCATAGCCGATCGCGACGGTAGCGACCGCGATTACCACCGACTGCCCGACGATCCCGGCCCGGCTGGCGCGCTTGGGTGCGAACGGCATCAAGGCCAGCGTGATCAGGGCGTTGATGACGGCCCAGACCATGATCTGGTTGGTGATGCCCTGGGGCAGCCAGGCCGACGGTTTGACGAAGGTGCCGGCCAGCGCGAAGGCCGGATAGTAGGTCAGCACCGGGATGAACGCCGACAGGATGAAGGCCGTGATCCAGCGGCGGCCGATCGCCGCCGAATGAGCCGGCATGGTGCCGTC
>JACDAG010000902.1 GCA_013695565.1 Bradyrhizobium sp. | reverse complement strand
TCCCTTCGATCTCGGCTCCTGCGGCGGCGGAGCCGCAGGGGCAACCGCGGCGGACTGGGCGTTAGGGTCGTCGACCTGCTGCTGGCGCGAGCCCCGGTAGAGATCCTTCGGCACGCCCTGCTCGAGGCCCGGCACGCCGTCAGGGAAAACCGGCTTGCGCTCGCCAGGCAGCTTCTTCTTGGTGTCGAGGAAGTCGAGCAGATCGCTCGGATCGAAACTGCCCATGCTGCCGCAGCCCGCCAGCGCGCTGGAGAGCGCGACGAGGATGGTGGCTGCGATCAGACGTTGCGGGCGGCGCATGCTCAAGTACTCGTTTGTCTCGTTGCCGGCTCGGCTCTTGTTAGCTCTTGTTAGCTCTTGGCGACCGGCGGAAGCAGCGCCTGCAGCGCTTCGGCACGCGAGCGCAGGCTCGGCGGCGTCGCACCGTCATTGGCAATCAGGTCGAGCCATTGCCGTGCTGCCGCAGCATCGTTGGCGCGCCAGGCCGACAGCGCCAGCAATTCGCGCGCGGTATGGCGAAAGGCCGCGTCGGGACCGGCGGCCGCCTCAAGGCGCGTCTTCATGTTGGGATAGGTCGTGGTTTCCAGCAGCAACTGGGCGGCGCGAACCCGCGCCAGATCCCGTTCCGCCACGCCGACGCTGCCATCGGCGGCAATCTCGTCAAACACCTTGGCGGCGGCCTGCTGGTCGCGGCTCGCGATTTCCGCCGCCATGCGCAGACGCGCCAGCACCCGGTATCCCGCCGGCGCCTTCGCAGCCAGATCGGCAAAGGCCGCCTCGGCCTCGGCGTGCTTGTTGGCCTCCGAGAGCTCAGCGGCTTTGTCGAAGGCGGCGCCCGCCTCGACCGCCTTCTTGGCTTCCAGATATTGGTAGCCGCGCCAGCCGCCCACGGAGGCGATGATCAGGAGCAAGCCCGCGACGATATAGATGGAATATCGGTCCCACAGCTTCTTGAGCTGATCGCGACGGACTTCCTCGTCGACTTCATTAAATAATTCAGACACTTAAGACTATCCCATCCCCGGTGAGCCGATAGGCGCGCGAAAGCGCCACGCGCCCAATCCCCGCATGGCGGCGGCGATACCCTAATGATATGGCGGTGGCAAGGCAAAGCGAGCCGGATCAAAGCGTTAACACTGAAACGGCCGCTTGGGCGCAAATTGTCCCGTACCGAGGGGTCCGGGAATGCCGTGGGCATTCGAGAATGCCGGGGGCATTCGGGAATGTTGACTTCACGGTTCAAAGCTTGGCGTAATCCGTCCGATTTTTGTTGGTTATTCGTCTGATTTTGCAGGTGCTTCATGCTTTGCCGCGCCCTGGTCGTCACGCTTGCCATCGGGGCGGCGGCCCTGCCCGCCGCGACCCAAGCCTACGAGATCAAGCCGAAGACGCCGGAGTCGGCATTCACAGCCAAATTGCGCCCGGACATTCTGGGCATCTCGGCGGATTCCACCGCTGATTCCGCCCGCACCGTCCTTGAAGCGTTCTTCAAGGGGCGCCCCAACGCGACGACCGACATCCAGCAGCAGAAATTCGGCAGCACCGCGATCAGCTTCATCCCGGCGTTGAATTTCAGCCTGCCCCCCGGCCCCGGCCAGAATGGCGAGGTGCTGTCGAGCAGCTTCTCGTCGCCCGCGAGTGGAAATCGCCTTTATTTCTTCGCGCGCAACCTCACCTTCGCCAAGGAGCAGCAACCGGCGAAGGCCGACATGGTCAAGGAAGTGATGGGCAAATACGGCGCGCCCACTATCGTCGGCGATCAGCATCTCTATTACATCTATCGCGCGGGCTCGATCGTCTCCGCCGGTACGAAGTACAAGGAAGCGACCGCCGTCGTCGCCATCGACAAGCCACTCGATCCCAAGGCCGCGCTCAAGCTCAATGGTGAAACCATCCGCGGCAGCTGCGTGGCGGTGGTCAAGCGCGCGCAGGCGAAAGAGAAGACGTTGGCCGCGATGCTCAGCGAAGCCAAGGGCGCCAATTGCGACGGCGTGCTGAGCGTGCAGCTGATACCCGGTACGGCGCCTGACCGGGTCGGGATCGCGCAGTTTTCGTTGCTGGACGTCAAGCGCGTCATCAGCGCGGCGGCGATCGACAATGACGCGCTTGCCGCCGAACAGAACGAACGCAACGCCACGCCGAAAGGCAGCGCGCCGAAGCTCTGATCGTCAGGTGCTTGAATTGCGAGCCTCGCGCAACTGCCGTTTCAGCACCTTGCCGTTGGCGTTGCGCGGCAATGGATCGGCGGTGAGGTCGATGGTTTCCGGCACCTTGTAGTCCGACAGCCGCTCGGCGCACCACGCCTGCAGGGTCGCGACGCTGGCCCCGCCCTTGACCACCACGACGGCGTGGACGCGCTCGCCCAGCACCGGACATGGCTTGGCTATGATCGCGCTTTCGAGCACGTCGGGGTGACCTGACAGCACCGACTCGACTTCGGCGGAATAGATCTTCAGGCCACCGCGGTTGATCATGTCCTTCTGGCGATCGAACACGCGGACGAAATTCGCCTCGTCGATCGAGCCGAGATCGCCGGAGTGCCAGAAGCCGGCGGTAAAACTCTCCGCCGTCGCCTTCGGATTGTTCCAGTAGCCCTTGATGACCGAACCACTATGGATCCAGATTTCGCCGATCTCGCCGCGCGGCAGTTCGTGGCCCTGCGCATCCACGGCCATGATCTGCGCGCCCGGACAGGGCAATCCGACGCTGTCGATATGCCGCGCGGTTAATTCTCCGGGCATCATGGTCGACGGCGACGTGGTCTCGGTGGCGCCGTAGCAATTCGCCAGCTTCAGGCCCGGGATCCTGGCGGCCAGCCGCTCGATGGTCGCGATCGGCATCGGCGCGCCGCCAAAGCCTCCGATCCGCCAGCTCGACAGGTCGTAGCTGTCGAAATCCGGCTGCAACAGGCAGAGATTGTACATTGCCGGCACCATCACGGTGTAGGTGACGCGCTCGTGTGCCGCCAGCTTCAGATATTCCGCAGCCTTGAACTCCGGCATCACGATCAGCGCACCGGCACAGCGAACCATGGTCATCATATTGGCGACCACGCCGGTGACATGCCCGAGCGGCACCGCCGCGATCGAGCGATCCGCCGCGTTCAGCTGCAGGCACGACACGAACGCCATCGACGAATGGATGATGTTGCAATGCGCGAGCATGGCGCCCTTCGGTTTACCCGTGGTGCCCGAGGTGTAGAGGATCATCGCAGTGTCTTCTTCATCGACCTCCGTCGGCGTTGCCGAGGCGGCGTGATTCAGAAGGCTGTTGAACTGCGAGGTGCCGCTGTCGTCGACTGAGATCCGATGCTTGAGATCAGGCACCTCGGGTGCATCCGGTACGCGGTCGGCATGGGTTGCTTCATGGACCAAAAGCCTGGCGCCGCTGTCGTTGAGCACATAGGCGATCTCGGGCTTTTGCTGGCGGGTCGACAGCAGCACCGTCACCAGCCCGGCATGGGCGGCGGCGAACATCGTCAGCACGAATTCGATGCGGTTACCGAGCAGCACGGCGATGCGGTCGCCGCGCTGCAATCCGAGCCGCTGAAACCCGGTCGCGATCCGCGCCGATTGTTCGATGACCTCACGCCAATTCATGCGTCGATCGCCGCAGATCAGTGCCTCACCGTCAGGATTTCGCTCCGCCGCCTCCGCAATCATGGCCCAGACACTGCCGGGCCGTTCGCTGAACACCGGCACCACACGATCGCCGAACCGCGTCTCGAGACGCATCGCCGGAATCGAATGCTGCGACCAGTCCAATGCTAGACTCCGACCACGGGGACGCCGATCACGACCGGATGGAACGCGAATGCGAGCGCCAGATAGGCGATGGCACCGACCGCGATCGCGATCAGGTCGTTGCCGGGACCGCCGACCGGGATCGGCGGCCCG
>JACDAG010000985.1 GCA_013695565.1 Bradyrhizobium sp. | reverse complement strand
TACTTTCCCTGGAAATTCCGGCGCCCGCTTCTCAAGGAAGGCCTTGACGCCTTCGCGCACGTCGGCGTGGCCACCGCGTTCGATCGACATCGGCTTGTCGATGTCCAGCAGGTCGAAGGGGGCAGGCGCACCGGAGAAGCGCCACAGCATCTGCCGCGTCAATGCGACGGCGACGGCAGACGTTCCCTCGGTCATCTCGCGCGCGATTTCCTTGGCCCGCGCCAGCAATTCCGCGGGGTCGACGACCTCACTGACGAGGCCGCCTTGATGCGCCTCATCGGCATCGAACACCCGGCCCGACAGGCACCAGCGCAGCGCCTGCGGCAGGCCGACGAGTTTTGGCAGGAACCAGGCGCTGCCGGCTTCCGGGACCAGGCCGCGGCGCGCAAAGATGAAACCGATCTTCGCGCCCTTGGCCGCGATCCTGATATCCATCGGCAATGTCATGGTGATGCCGACACCGACGGCGGGCCCGTTGATGGCCGCGATCGAGGGCTTTCGGCAGTTGAAGATCGCCTCGACAAACCGTCCGCCGCCCGGGTTCGGACTGGCGAACACGCCGGCGCCGTGGCTGCCGGAGGTGTCGAAGCTTGCTGCACCCCCGGAGACATCGGCGCCGGCGCAGAACGCGCGACCGGAGCCGGTGACGATGATGGCGCGGATATTGTCGTCGGTGTCGGCGCGTTCAAAGGCATCGGCAATTTCGGCGCCCATCTGGCCGGTATACGCGTTGAGCTTTTCCGGCCGGTTGAGGGTGATAACCATGAAGGCGCCATCGAGGTCGCATGTGATGTGCTGATAGCTCATGGGCCCTCTCGACTGTTCCCGCCGGGAGCAACCATCCCAGATGCATTTTGGTTGTGCAATCAGGGTTCGTGCATGGGTGGAAAAGGATTGCAGGGCGAAACTGCAGGGCAGAGAAAATCGCGACAGTTGCGCGGTAACGTGTCGATTTCAAACAATGTTTCACGGCAGAATTCCGCGGCGCAACACCGGCACCCTGACGCAAGTGCAAAGCGCGGATTATTGGTATAGTGGGCGCAAGCGCCGTCGTTGCCAAAAAGAACAAAGACCGGGTGGAATATGACCGAAGGGACCAAGGCTCCCAGCGACAAGGCTTGCAGCGATAAATCACATTACGAGGTGATCGTGATTGGCGCGGGCGTGGCCGGCATTTACCAGATCAAGCGTCTGGCCGATCTCGGGGTGGACGCCACAGTGCTGGACGGCGCCCCCGATCTGGGCGGGACCTGGTACCGGAACCGCTATCCGGGCGCGCGCTTCGACTCGGAGAGCTACACCTACGGTTATTCCTTCTCGCGGGAATTGCTCAACGAGTGGCACTGGAAGGAACGGTTTTCCGGCCAGCCCGAAAATCTCCGCTACCTCAATTATGTCACCGACAAATTCGACCTGCGCAAATACATGCAGTTCAACGCCAAGGTCGAGGCAGCGCAGTTCGACGAGGCCGGGCATCTGTGGCGGTTGAGGATCGACGATGGCCGCGAGCTGACATGCCGGTTCGTTATCCTGGCGGTCGGGCTGCTCTCGATACCAACCCCGCCACGGCTGGAAGGGATGGACAGCTTCAAGGGCCGATCGTTCCACACCTTCTACTGGCCGCATGAGCCGGTCGAGATGGCCGGAAAGAAGGTCGCCATTATCGGCACCGGCGCCACCGCGATTCAGATCATCGGCGAGATCGCCGACAAGGTCGGTGAACTCACGGTGTTTCAGCGGCGGCCGAATTGGGCAGCACCTCTCAACAATAGTCCGATCTCTGACCAGGAGATGGCTGACATCCGATCGCGCTACGACGACATCTTCGCGGCGTGCTCGCGCAGCCCCGGCGGTTTCGAACACGAGCCCGACCGGCGCGGCTTTTATGAAGCGACGCGCGAGGAGCGGCTGGCACTGTGGGACAAGCTTTACGGCGAGCCCGGGTTCGGGATCTGGTTGAGCAATTTCCGCGAGATCTTTACCGATGAAGCGGCCAACGCCGAGTTCTCCGCTTATATCGCCGACCGCATCCGCAAGCGCGTGAAGGACCCTGTCACCGCCGAGAAACTGATCCCCAGGGATCACGGCTTCGGCGTCCAGCGCGTGCCGCTGGAGACAGGCTATTTCGAAGCCTATAATCGCGACAACGTCCATCTCGTCGATATCAGTGAGACGCCGCTCGACGCGTCACCGAGACCGGCCTGCGAACGTCGGCGGGTGACTACGATTTCGACGTCATCATCTATTCCACCGGCTTCGATGCCATTACCGGCGCGTTCGACCACATCGACATCAGCGGCATTGGTGGTGAAAAACTGTTCGACAAATGGCGCGACGGCCCGTCGACCTTCCTCGGCATGCTCGTGCACGGCTTTCCAAATCTGCTGATGCCGACCGGCCCACAGAGCGGTTCGGCCTCGACCAATTTTCCGCGGGGCATCGAGACCGGCGTCAACTGGTGCACCGATCTGCTCGAGCACATCTGGGATCGCGGCTACACCAGCGCCGACCCGACGCTAGCGGCGCAGGAGCGCTGGAGCGCCCATGTCACCAAGATGTACGCCATCATGCTGATGCGAAAAGCCAAGTCGTGGTTCACCGGCTACAACTCGAATATCCCCGGCCACGAGCACGGCAAGGTCCGCTATTTCGTCTACAACGGCGGCACGCCGAAATACGTCGCCGCCATCAACGACGTCGTCGCCAAGGGCTACGAGGGGATCGTGTTTGATTCGAACACGCGGCCTTCGGTACAGCCAAAAGTCAGATCGAGCGCTGCGGAGTGAAACGCACCGGCAGTTTGCGGATGGCGTGAACGAAATTATTCGGCGCCATTTCGATGCCGCCGGCATATTCGATATCGGGCAATCGCGTCAGCAGCTGACGATAGACTTCCTCGAGTTGCAATTGCGCCACGCGCTTGCCGATGCAGACATGCGGGCCGAAGCCGAAGGCGATGTTCTTTGCGGCATTGGCGCGGCGGATGTCCAGCCTGTCCGGATCGGGGAAGATCGTCGGGTCGCGGTTGGCGGCGCCGTAATACATGATGATTTTTTCGCCGGCTGCGATCTTCTGGCGGCCGATCTCGGTATCTTCGGTCGCGGTGCGCCGCATGTAGATCACCGGGCTGATCATGCGGATCAACTCCTCCACCGCGTTGGGCAGCAGTGAGAGATCATTCATCAGAGCGCGCTTCTGGTCGGGAAACTCGGTCAGCAGCTTCATCGAGCCGGAGATCGAATTGCGCGTGGTGTCGTTGCCTGCGAACACGATCAGGAGCCACGAGCCGTCGAGATATTCGTCACGAAGCAATTCGCCGTCGATCGTGGCACGCGCGATCGCGCTCATCAGATCTGGCTTCGGATCGGCACGGCGCTTCTGCAGCATGTGCTGGCCATAGGCGAACATCTCGGCGACGTTTTCGTTGAACGCCTTGACGAACGCCATGAACTCGGGCGTCGGCTGCGCGTTGCGGCGTTGCGTCGCCGCCACATGGCCGGCGACTTCGAGGTAATGCATCCAGTCCAGAAATTTCGGCCGGTCGGCTTCCGGCACGCCGAGGATCTCGCACAGCGTGAACAGCGGCAGCCGCGACGACAACGTCTCGACCAGGTCGCATTCGCCAAGGCCGGCCATCCCGTCGATCAGCCGCGTGGTTTCGGCTGTCACCTTCTTTCGGATGCCGTCGAGGTAGCCCGGCGTGAAATAGGGCATGTGCTCCTTGCGAAGCTGCAGGTGCCATGGCGCGTCCATGTTGATCATGGCATCGACGGAGGCGCGGAACAGCAGGGGATGCCGTGTCTCCGGCGGGCCGTAAGCCATCAGGATTCCGCCCTTCTGCGACGAGAAGGTTTTGGGATCGCCGTCGACGCGGATCACGTCATTATATTGGGTGAGCGCCCAGAAGCCGGGCCCGTTATTACCCTCGCGCTGCCAAGCCACCGGCGCTTCCGCGCGCAGTTTTGCGTAGATGTCGAATGGCTGCCCCTGCAGGAACAGTTCGACGTTGGAAAGTGCGTCGGGTTCGACCTCGGGGTAAGCCTTGGGGAATACGGGTCCGCCCGGCAGGCCCAGGGGGAAGTCTTCGCTCAGAAGGCGCATCGGGCAGTTTCTCCGGTCAGGCGGCCGATTTTAAGCGGGCACGTTGCCGCTGTCTTGCGCCATCAGGCTACGCCGCCGAGATAGAGCCGCTTGACGATGTCGTTGCCCTTCAATTCGTCGACGGAACCGGCCGCGACGACGATCTCGCCATGGACGATGATGTAACCGCGATTGGCGATGCGGATCGCCTGGTTGAAGTTCTGCTCCGCCATCAGCACCGTGAGGCCGAGGCGCTGATTGAGATCGCCGATCTTGGTGATGGTTTGCGACACCAACAGCGGCGACAGGCCGACCGAGGGCTCGTCGACCAGCAACAGGCGCGGCGACGACATCAGCGCGCGCGCGATCGCAAGCATCTGCTGCTGGCCACCCGACATGGTTCCGGCGAACTGCTTCTTCAGGTCCTTCAGCACCGGGAAGGTTTCGAAGGCCTGTGTCAGGTTCTTGTCGATGTCGCGCCGGGCGGCTTTACGGAAAGCGCCGAGCATCAGGTTTTCCAGCACCGTCAGTTTTGGGAACAGCCGCCGCCCTTCCGGCACCATCGCGACGCCGAGATCGACGATCGCCTCAGGCGACAGTTTGGTCAGGTCATGCGTGGTGCCGTCGATCGTAAGCTGCACGGTGCCGCGCTGCGGCCGCACCAGCCCGGCGACGCATTTCATCAGCGTGCTCTTGCCGTTGCCGTTGGTGCCGAGCAGGGCGACGGTCTCGCCGGCCTCGACATGGAGCGAGACCCCGCGCAGCGCCTTGACGGCGCCGTAACCCGCATCGAGATCGGAGATCGCGAGGCTAAGTGCCAAGATAAGCCTCCTGCACCCGCTGGTTGGCCATCACC
>JACDAG010000867.1 GCA_013695565.1 Bradyrhizobium sp. | reverse complement strand
CGGGTGAAGCCGACGATGACGGCGGCAAAGTCCACCAGCCGCCGCGCCATGCCGCCCTCGGCCATGATCGCACCGGCGAGGACAAAGAAGGGAATGGTCAGCATCGATACCTTGCCGACCCCGCTGGCCAATTGCTGCATGACCGCCGCCACCGGCAAGTCGATCCAGAGCGCGCCGACGAGGGCGGCCATGGCCATCGCAAATGCGATCGGCATGCCGACGGCAAAGAAGAACAACATGCTGAGAAGGAGAACTGCGATATCCATCGGACTTCCGTGCGTGGGAAGAGAAACGCTATTCGATTGGAACGTGCGGATCGGCGCTCGCCGGCGGCGCTCCGATGGTCAGCCGTTCGATCACGAACAGCAGCATCATGGCGCCGCTGATGGCGATCGGCAGATAGGTGACGCCGACGGACAGCCAGGGAAACTCATCGACCGAGTTTCCCCAGGTCGCCAGCGCCAGCTTCATGCCCCATACCAGCATGAAGATCCCCATCACCCCCATCAGAAGTTCGCTGATCACGGCGGCTGCCGCGCGCAGGCGAGGGGGCAGCAGGTCGGTGCCCACAGTCATGTTCATGTGGATGCGCTGGCGGTAGCAATTCGCGGCGCCGATGAAGGTGATGCCGACCGTCAGCAACACCGCTAGCGGCTCCGGCCAGGACGAGGCGCTGTTCAGGACATAGCGGGTGTATACCGCCCATGGAATGATCGCGGAGACGAGGACGAGCGCCGCGCAAGCGATCACGGCGCCGGTCCAGTAGACCGCGTTCATGGCACGGCGGAACAACCCGGCTCCAGGATCATTCGCCGCCACAGTCTGCGTCATCATACGTCAGACCTACTTCACGGCGTCGATGCGCTTGACCATCTCGGCATATTTGGCGCCGTATTTGTCCCACACCGGCTTGACCGCGTCGCGCCACGGCTTCTTGTCGACTTCCATGATCATCTCGGTGCCGGCCGCCTTCATCTTGTCGATCGCGGCTTTCTCAGCCTCGTACCACAGCACGCGCTGTTCGGCCTGGCATTCCTTCGACACCTTCTTGATCAGCGCCTGATCTACCGGCGTCAGTTTCTGCCAGGAGATCTTCGAGAACACGAGCAGCTCCGGGATGATCAGATGCTCGGTCATCGTGAAGTATTTGGCGACCTGATTGTGGTTCTGGGCGATGAAGGAAGGCGGGTTGTTTTCCGCGCCGTCGATGACGCCGGTCTGCATCGAACTGAAGACCTGGTCGAAGCCGAGTGCGACGCCGTTGCCGCCCAGCGCGTTCATCGTATCGACGAACAGCGGGTTGCCCATCATCCGGACCTTGAGGCCCTTCAGATCGGCCATCGTCTTGATCGGCCGCTTGTTGTTGTAGATGTTGCGCGAGCCGGCATTCATCCAGCACAGCGCAATCAGATTGGTCTTCTCGTTCGCCGAAATCTTCGCCAGCAGTTCGTCGCCGATCTCGCCATCGATCACCGCTTCCATGTGCTTGGAATCGCGGAACACGAACGGCATGTTGAAGACGTTGACGTCATCGACGACCGGACCGACGGCGCCGACCGAGATCCGGGCGATTTGCAGCGCGCCAAGCTGGGCCTGCTCGATCATCTCCTTTTCGCCGCCGAGCTGCATCGACGGGAACATCTGGACCGTCAGGCGGCCCTCGGTGGCGGCCTCCAGCTTCTTGCCCATCCGCTGCACGGCCTCGACCGTGGGATAGCCGAGCGGATGAACGTCCGATGCCTTGAGCACCATCTTGGTCTGGGCCAGCGCGGATCCCGCACCGCCGATGCCACCGGTCGCGGCCAGCGCCAACGTCGCGGCGCCCGCTCCGAGAAAATCTCTTCGCTTCATGAGTGTGTCCTCCCTCGATGTCTTATTTGTCGTTGCCGGCATTGTTAGCCGACATCCGTATTTTGCAGAATAGAATATGCAGTCCAGATTGGCGAAGTAAACAGAATAAAAATTCCACCGACCAAATCCAGCCGGGCGACGCCGGCAGAAGAGGCCCGGCACCCCGAAACGAGAGCACAGGAGTAGACCCGGGACCGATGCCGCGGCAGACCAATTACTGGATCGAATGATCCATTGATTGGATGGCTGAGGCGCCCGCCTGCCATCGCGGGCGATCGACCGATCACCGCCAACACCGGATTGAAGCTAGCCGAAATCACCCGGCGTCAGCTCGATCGGCGCGCCGTGCGGGGTGCGGTCGGCGGCATGATCCCAGGCGTCGCGGTAGCGAAGCAGGGTTTCGGAAGTCGCGACACCCTTCTCCGCAACCAGCTTCTCCAGGGTCGCGAGCCAATGCCGGTAATAGGTCTCGCCGGTATCGGGATCGCCGGCGGCCTGGGCGCGCTTGATCTCGGCGGCGAGGGCGGCCGCCCATTCGGTCCAGGTGAACAATCCACGTTCGTGCAGCGCGAGCGCCATCGCGAAGGCATGCGCCTCCCACGGCTCGCGAAACACCGGGCCGTCATCATCGCGGGGAATGCCTGGCACGGCTCCGGTCACGCGGGCGCTAGCTGCGTCCATCATGCCGGTTCCAGATACGGCTCGAACGCATCGATCGATACCTTGACCGTCGGGTCGGCATCCGGGCCCCATAGTTCGGCGCCGTCAAACACAATGGTGTAGAGCCATTGCGGGTTTTCGCCGGCCTCCATCGCGGCCGAGTCGGGGAACACCTGACAGCCGTGATCGCGCTCGACCACGCCGACATGGCCGCGCACGTAGCGGGGTAGCCTTGTGTGCGTCATCGGGTGAATGTTTTTCGCGCG
>JACDAG010000828.1 GCA_013695565.1 Bradyrhizobium sp. | reverse complement strand
GCAGGGCACGGATCAGGCCGTCGCGGCGCACGGAGGCTACTTCCTCTGCGTAGCCCTGCAGCGCGAATTGCACGGGATCGATCACGGGCGGGTTGGTGCTGTCGCGCAATGCGGCTGCCGATACGCGCAAATGATCGGCGATTGCCTCGCGCACCCCGGACAATGGCGCATCCAGCCGCGCCTGCACATCCCGCGGCAATGCCACCAAGCACTCGCGTCCGATCATCACGACGTCGTGGCGCAGCCGCAGGATGGTCCGCAGCAACGGGCCGGTCTCCGGCCCTGAGGACAGCCGCGCCGCGCGCTCGCGCTCGGCTTCCTGCCCCATCGCGTGCAAGGCGGTCACCGCGGCACCGATGCCATCCTGAATCCGGTGCAGCGCGTCGTTGTCCAAACCATGCGTCAGCCCCGCCAGCAATTCGGAGAATGCTCCCGCGATCAGTTCGATCAGGCGCGCCGCGTTGGTACGGATCTGACGATGCGCCCGCGACGGCAGCACCAAAAAGGAGGCGGCCGGTGGACGCGCCGACCGTGACCTCGATCAGACGATCGATCACGGAATCGAGCGGACTGGTGTGGTGCGTCTCCGGAATCAGCAATACGATCACACCCGTCACCGTCGCCGCGGTCAGAGTGGGATTGAGCGATCCGAGATAGGCCAGCGGTGCGACCGTCAGCACCAGCAACCCGAGCAGGTGGGCTTCGCTCGAGTGCGGAATCAGCACCGCGATGGCCCCGCCATACACGGCGCCGCCGATCGTTCCCAGCATATAGTCCGTAGTCGCCTTCAGCGACTGGCCGACGCTCATCTGGGTCACGATCAGGGCGGTCAGCACCGCCCATAGCGGCAACGCCAGATGCAGCGCGGTCGCGATGGCGTAGGCCACTACCGCCGCCACCGTCACCCGGATGGCCAGCGCCAGTTGCGTCCGGCGCGACCGCAAATGACCGGCAATGCGCTTCAGAAAGCCAACCATGCGCCCCATTTCGTACCCTGCAGACGATCCCGCCTGAAAACGAGCCAGCAAATGGGCCTGTAAACGAGCCAGCAAATGGGCCTGTAAACGAGCCTTGGCATAGCTGATGCCCGCTCCCGGAGACGGCTTGAAACGCCGGTATAGCCCGCCTACCTTGCGGGCCAAAACGAGGAAACACGATGGCCAACGAAACCGCAACGCTCGCCGCCTATGTCGCCAATCTGAAATTCGAGGATATTCCGCGAGAAGTGTTGGAGCGCGCCAAGGTGCTGACGCTCGATTTCCTCGGCAGCGCGATCCGGGCCCGGCGCGATGCGGAATCCACGTCCTCGCTGCTCAAGATGCTGGAAGCGCTGGCGCTGGACGGCAAGGGCGAATCGACCGTGTTCGGCGACAGCAAGACCTGGACGCCGGCGGTGGCCGCCCTGCTCAACGGCGCGCTCGGCCACTCCCTCGATTTCGACGACACGCATGCGGATTCCTCGCTGCATCCGAGCGCGCCCGTGGTGCCGGCGGCATTCGCGATCGGCGAGATGGTCGGCGCCTCCGGCCGCGACGTGCTCACCGCCATCGTCGCCGGCTATGAAGTGTGCTGCCGGCTCGGCAATGCGCTCGATCCCACCTCGCATTATGCGCGCGGCTTCCATCCGACCGCGACCGCGGGAACCTATGGCGCGGCGGCCGCCGCCGGAAAACTGTTCGGCCTGTCGAAGGACCAGATCATCTCGGCGTTCGGCGTCTCCGGTAGCCAGGCCGCGGGTTCGCTGCAATTCCTGGTCAATGGCGCCTGGAACAAGCGCTATCAGGTCGGTGCCGCCGCGATGAACGGCGTGATCGCTGCAACGCTGGCGCGCAACGACTTCGTCGGCTCGAGCGAGTCGGTCGAAGGCAAGCACGGGCTATTGGTCGGCTACAGCGACAATTCGCATCCAGACAAAGCGATCGCCGGCCTCGGCAAGACCTATGAGACGCTCAAGATCGGCGTAAAGCCCTATCCGAGCTGCCGCTACACCCATGCGGCGCTCGATGCGCTGATCGCGATGCGCCGAGAGCACAATCTGACGCCGGACCAGATCAAGCGCGTCGAGATCGGCCTGCACCGCAACGGCATCACGCTGACCGGCGATGCCGCCACCAAGCGTCACCCGACCTCGATCGTCGGCGGCCAGTTCTCGATGTTCTTCACCGGCGCGCTGGCGCTGGATCAGGGACGTTTCGGCTGGGACGATTACGACCGGCTCGGTGATGCCGCGGTCAATGCGCTCGCCGACAAGTTCGACGTGGTGCAGGACGACCGCCTCGAGATCGGCCGCACCCATCCGTTCGGCGCCCGCGTCTCCATCACGACAGATGACGCCGTGCATGAGCGGCTCTATGCCGATCCCTCCGGCGAGCCGGATTCATTTCCGGACGCGCAGGCGATGCAGCAGAAATTCCTCACCCTCGCCCGCCCGGTGCTGAACGGCCGCGCCGATCAGCTTGCGGACGCGATCCTGTCGCTGGAGCGATTCGATCGCGTGGCGAAGGCCACGCAGCTGGGGCGGCAGTAGCTGTTCACCTCGCCCCGCTCGCGGCAGGGCTGTCCCGGGAATGATTCACTATGCCGCAGCGCATGCCCGGCAAATCCAGCGTGAACCGGATACTTTCTGGTTGTCGAGACACAGAAAAGAGCCGGGCATGCAATACGTGAATAGCAT
>JACDAG010000824.1 GCA_013695565.1 Bradyrhizobium sp. | reverse complement strand
ACCTTTCGCTTGGCAGCGGCGCGGCGCGCGTTCATATCCTGAAGGACATCAGCCTGCGCGTCGCATCCGGCGAAGCGATCGGCCTGATTGGTCCGTCAGGTTCGGGAAAATCCACCTTGCTGATGGTGATGGCGGGCCTGGAGCGCCCTGACAGCGGAGAGGTGGTGGTGTCAGGCACGCCGTTCAATGCCCTCGACGAGGACGCCCTCGCCCGCTTCCGCGGCCGTCAGGTCGGCATCGTATTCCAGTCCTTCCACCTGATCCCGACCATGACCGCGCTGGAATTCGTCGCGGTGCCGCTGGAGCTCGCCGGCAATCCCGATGCGACCAGGCGCGCGGCGCAGGAATTGACCTCGGTCGGGCTCGGCGATCGCCTGCATCATTATCCGACACAACTATCTGGCGGCGAGCAGCAGCGCGTCGCGCTCGCCCGCGCGCTGGCGCCCGATCCGGCGATTCTCGTCGCGGATGAGCCGACCGGCAATCTCGACGAGGCGACCGGCAAGCAGATCGTCGACCTGCTCTTCACCAAGCATTCCGAGCGCGGCATGACGCTGGTGCTGGTGACGCACGACACCGCGCTGGCAGAGCGCTGCGACCGCGTGGTGCGGCTGCGCTCGGGCCGCATCGACGGACATTCCACTCCATGACCATGACGACGGGAGCCGCAGGCGGCAGCCGCGCGTCATCATTGGCGCTGCGTTACGCGCTTCGCGAAATGCGCAGCGGCCTGCGCGGCTTCTACGTGTTCATCGCCTGTATTGCGCTCGGCGTAATGGCGATCGCGGGCGTCGGCTCGGTCGCCGCCAGCCTCAGCGACGGCCTCAGCCGCGAAGGCCGCACTTTGCTGGGTGGTGATATCGCGTTCTCACTGATCCAGCGCGAGGCCACGCCCGAGGAGCTCGCCTTCCTGCGCGCCCGCGGCGAGGTTTCGGTCGCGGCCGCCTTGCGCGTCATGGCCCGTTCCGGCGACGGCAAGCTCGCGCTGGTCGAGCTCAAGGCGGTGGATGGCAAGTATCCGATGCTGGGCGAGTTGACGCTCGATCCCAAAATTCCGGTTGCGGACCTGTTTGCCGAACGCGACGGCGCATTCGGCGCGGCGGTGGATTCCGTGTTGCTGGCCCGGCTCGATCTCAAGCTCGGCGACCGCATCAGCATCGGCAATGCCAACTACCAGATCCGCAGCGTGGTCAGCAGCGAACCGGACAAGCTCGCCGGCAATGTCGGGTTGGGCCCGCGCGTCCTGGTCAGCGAGACCAGCCTGCGTGCGACCGGCCTGTTGCAGCCGGGCAGCCTGGTGCGCTGGATCTACCGGATGAAACTGCCGGACAACGCTTCCGACGAGCGCGCCGCAACCCAGATGATCGAGAGCGTGCGAAGCGCGCTGCCGGAAGCCGGCTGGTGGATCCGCAGCCGCAGCAATGCCTCACCACAGCTCGAGCGCACCATCAGCCGCTTCACCCAGTTCCTGACGCTGGTCGGCCTCGCCGCCCTGCTGGTCGGCGGTGTCGGCGTCGCCAACGCCGTCAAGAGCCATATCGACCGCCGCCGCGACGTCATCGCCTCGTTCAAGGCGCTCGGCGCCACCGGCCGCGACGTCTTCACGATCTACCTGACGCAGGTGGTCGTGCTCGCCGGGATCGGCTCCATCATCGGGCTCGCTGCTGGCGCGGCGCTGCCATTCGTCATCGTCGGCCTGTTCGGCAAGCTGTTGCCGCTGCCGGTGATCCCGGCACTGCATCTCGACGAACTCGCACTGTCCTTCATCTACGGCCTGCTCACCGCGCTCGCCTTCGGCCTGTGGCCGCTCGGCCGGGTGCACGACGTGCCGGTCGCGGCGCTGTTCCGCGACGAGGTCGCCCCCGAATGGCATCGCCCGCGCTCGAGCTATCTGGTGTTGATGGCGGTCGTGGTGGCGCTGTTGATCACGGTCGCGATCGGGCTCGCCTATGACAAGCGGGTCGCCGCCGTATTCGTCGCATCGTCGGTCGCGGTATTCGCGCTGCTCCGCGGCGTCGCCGCCAGCCTGATGGCGCTGGCGCGCCGGCTACCCCGATCGAACATCACCATGCTGCGGCTGGCGATCGCCAACATTTACCGGCCCGGCGCGCTGACGCCTTCGGTAGTGCTGTCGCTCGGCCTTGGTCTCGCGGTGCTCGTCACCATCACCCAGATCGACGGCAATCTGCGGCGGCAGTTCCTGGCCGCATTGCCGGACCGCGCGCCCTCGTTCTACTTCATCGACATTCCAACCGCGGATGCCGACCGTTTCGGGGCATTTCTCAAGCAGACGGCACCACAATCGACGGTGGAGGATGTCCCGATGCTGCGCGGACGCATCGTCGCAGCGCGCGGCATCAGGGCCGATGAACTCAAGCCGACGCAGGATACCGAATGGGTGCTGCAGAGCGACCGCGGCCTGACCTATACCGCCGAAATCCCCCGGGGCTCGAAAGTTGTCGAGGGCGATTGGTGGGCTCCGGATTACAGCGGACCGCCGCTGGTCTCGATGGAAAAGAAGATCGCCGACGGGATGAAGCTCAAGATCGGCGACGAGATCGTCGTCAACGTGCTCGGCCGCGACATTCCGGCCAAGGTCGCCAATCTGCGCAACGTCGACTGGCAGGGGCTCGGCATCAATTTCGTGCTGGTGTTCTCGCCCAACGCCTTCAAGGGCGCGCCGCATAGCCATGTCGCGACCCTGACCGAGGCGCACCCGGATCCGGCCGGCGACGCCCGGATCATCAAGCAGGTCGCCGACGCCTTCCCGACGGTGACCAGCGTGCGGGTGCGCGAAGCATTGGATACCATCGGCACCGTCGTCACCAACCTCGTGCTTGCGATCCGCGGCGCCAGTGCGGTGACGCTGATATCGGCGATCCTGGTGCTGGGCGGGGCGCTCGCCGCCGGCCACCGCCACCGGGTCTATGACGCGGTGATCCTGAAGACCCTGGGCGCGACCCGGGCTCGGCTGCTTGGCGCCTACGCGCTGGAATACATGATGATCGGCCTGGCCACGGCGGTATTCGGCGTGATCGCGGGCTCGGTCGCGGCCTGGCAGATCGTGACCCGGCTGATGACGCTCAGTTTCGTCTGGCAGGCCGGCAGCGCCGCCGGCGTCGTCGCCGCGGCCCTGATCGTCACGGTAGGCCTCGGACTCGCCGGCACGTTGCTGGCCCTGAACCAGAAGCCGGCCAGCGTGTTGCGAAATTTGTGACAATTTGTAGCGGCGGCAAGACTGCGTTAACGCTGCTTTTGCTTGGGAATAGCGATCGAGAGCGACATTCAGCCGCGCATGGAAGCTTGCAGCGAATGTGTTAGTTTCCCACATACCAGCTTGGGTCAGCGCCCGGTTTGATGACGCAGAATTAATGTCAACAAACCACGGTGTCTGAGATAGATATCCAACCGGCGTCGCAAACCCTTGCGCTACGCCGGGCAACCAACGGGAATTCGACCATGTCGGACCTAGACCGTAACTATGCTTCTCCCTTCGGCCGGGCCGCCGGTCGCGTTGACGCCGCGGCTGTCGACGCCGGTCTGCGCGCCTACATGCTGCGCATCTACAATTACATGTCGATTGGCCTCGCCATCACCGGCCTCGCGGCACTCGGCGTCTATATGGCCGCCGTAACCGCTGATCCGTCGGCCGGCGCCGCCAAGTTCGGCAAGGTGTTCCTGACGCCGTTCGGCTACGCGATGTATGTCAGCCCGCTGAAATGGGTGTTCATGCTTGCGCCGCTGGTCATGGTGTTCGCGATCTCGTTTGGCATCAACCGGCTGCGGCCCGCGACGGCGCAAATGCTGTTCTGGGTGTTCGCGGCGCTGATGGGTGTTTCACTGTCGTCGATCTTCCTGGTGTACACGCAAACCTCGATCGTGCGGGTGTTCTTCATCACGGCGGCGACCTTCGGCGCGCTGAGCCTCTACGGCTACACCACCAAGCGTGACATGAGCGGCATGGCGTCGTTCCTGTTCATGGGCCTGATCGGCATCATCATCGCGAGCGTGGTCAACATCTTCCTCGCCAGCTCGATGCTGCAGTTCATCGTCTCGGTGGTCGGCGTGCTGGTGTTTGCAGGCCTCACGGCCTATGACACCCAACGGCTGAAGAACGACTACATCTACGGCTACGCCTCGCAGGGTGGTGACATTGCGGAGCGTGCGGCGATTACCGGCGCACTCTCGCTCTACCTGAACTTCATCAACCTGTTCACGCTGCTGCTGCAGCTGCTCGGCCAGCGCGACTAGCGCTTCCGCGCCTGCCAAAAAATGAAGCCCCGGCCTTAGCGCCGGGGCTTTTCTTTTGGGACGGGCAAAAATAATCTGCCCGGATGTCAGCACCCGATATCCGGCCCGCCACCGAGGCCGACCTTCCCTTTGTGACCGAAATCTACGAGCACGCGGTGCGCTACGGCACCGCGACGTTTGAGCTGATCCCGCCCGACCTCACCGAGATGACGAGGCGGTTTCGGGCGCTGATGGATGGCGGATTCCCCTATTTCGTCGCCGTGGTTGACGGCAGGGTGATCGGCTACGCCTATGCCGGCCCGTACCGTCCGCGGCCCGCCTATCGTTTCACGGTGGAGAACTCGGTCTATCTGCAGCCGGCGATCCACCGGCGCGGCATCGGCCTGTTGCTGTTGCAGCGATTGATCGTCGAATGCGAGGCGCGCGGCTACCGGCAGATGATCGCGGTCATCGGCGATTCCGCCAACGCCGGCTCGATCGGGGTCCACACCAAAACCGGTTTCCAGATGATCGGGACGCATCCCAATGTCGGCCTCAAATTCGGACGCTGGCTCGATACGGTGATGATGCAGCGCGCGCTCGGCGAAGGCGCTGGCACCGTCCCGGGCGATAGCGCGTAGAGCTCAGACAAAAACTCGCAAAACAACCCCATGCAAAGTAAGAATTGGAGCGCAGTGACGGTATTATAGTAGGACCGTAGGGCGTGCGAAGCCACCGGGTCGCACGAATGCGCGCCGATGACAGGCTCCGCGTGCCCACCATTCACGACAAATGCTTGGATGGATGGTGGGCACGGCGCAGATGCGCCTTTGCCCAACCTACGACTGACGCAAGACGTTAAACCACCGCCAGCTTGCGATCGAGCACCAGCAGCACGCGCTCGAGTTCGTGGCCGCGGCGCAGGATCAGTCCGGTCGCCGAGATCACGCTGTACATGCCCTGCTTGCGTGCCAGCCGTGGATCCTTCTCGATGCGATAGATCGGCACTTCGGAGGCGCGGCGGAAGACCGAGAACACGGCGCGGTCTTTCAGGAAGTCGATGGCATAGTCGCGCCATTCGCCATCGGCGACCATGCGGCCGTACAGATTGAGAATACGATTGAGCTCCAGGCGATTGAACGCCACGCTATTTGGCAACGGGCTAGTGGTATTGGGGCTTGCAGTGGCGGTGCGCGCCACCGCGCGACTCTCGCTTGGATCAGTGTCCTCCGACATCGAACTCATCGAGCGCCTCCTGTGATCTCGGGCATGATCTCGTCCGGAAACCGGTCCCCACTTTTCGGGATCATGACAATGGCATGATTGCGCTAACCGCCGGACACCGCAAGAGGCCCTTTGAAATTACGAAAAGCCACAGCGGGTGGTCCGGTAACCCCGGAAATGCCGAGTCACGGGAACGTTAGCAGAATCATATTGCTGCCCCACTTCCGCCCATCGCCCGCCCCGCTGGCTTGCGACAAGACAATCCTGCGTTGACCCGGTCCTTTCGGTTCCGGATTCCTCAGCCCCCAGCCCCCCGGGGCCGTCGGGATCGGGTCTGTTCGCAGGGGAGTATTCTCCCGATACTGGGGCCAACGAAAGTTGGTCCTTTTTCTTTTTGGGGGTGCGCTCGGATTCGCGCGCAGCGCACCACACATTCCGCTGTCGTCCTCCGCGAAAGCGGGGGACCCAGTACACCGCGGCGAAGAGATTTATCGCTGGCTGCCCGGCGTACTGGATCGCCCGAACCCGGCTACGCCAAGGCTTCGCCGAGGCTTCCTCTCGTTGGCTCGCCGGAGCTTTAGCGAAGGCGGCAAGTCGGGCGACGACAGCACGGCGCATGAAAATCCGAATTCAGCGCAGCGCTGTGTAGGCGGCACCCAGCATCGGGCCGGGCTTGTCGCGATTGCCGTCCTGGATGAAGACGACCGCGGCATCGACGCCATCGCGGGAAATATTTTCCAGCGGAATGTTCCAGCTTCCAGAGCTGCCGTTCCAGTCCCCGACCTTGAGGACATTGCGCACCACGTTATAGTAGGTGACTTCGCGGCCGCGATTTTCGCCGCGCCCGATCGAGATCGGCACTGCCTTCGAGACCGAGCAGATCCAGATTTCGCCATGCGCTGAAGTCGCCGCCTTGCTCGCTGCGACGGAGACGTTGATCTGCTTGCCGGACAACGTCATCGTCACCGGCACCGACATCACGCCGGATGTCTTCTGCGTACTCTGGATCGCGCTATCGATGCCGGCGCGATCGCTGCCGATCACATTGGCCGAACCGTTGACGATCACCTGCGGCGTGTAGACGTCGCGATCGCCGCGCATTTGCGAATAGGCTTTCTGTCGCGCGCTGAAGCGCGCGTCCGCCAGCGTATCCTTCCAGCCGAGGTAATCCCAATATTCGATCGGCATGCTGAGCGCGATCACGCTGGGATCCTTGGCGAGCTCGCCAATGATCTTGTCGGCCGGCGGGCACGACGAACAGCCTTGCGAGGTGAACAGCTCGACGACCGCGCGCGGATCGGCATGAGCGGGACGGATAATCGCGACGATGGCACATACGCCAAGCGCACCCGACCATCGTGAAATCGAACTATTGGCCATCATCGCTGTCATACTGTGAACCGGTCCTGGCGATTTCTATCCGTATTTGTACGGGGCATGATTCTATCCCAAAGAGCGCACCCCAGACGCAAGAAAGCGGCCTTTTCATAGGCCGCCTTCTTCCCGGTCGCTACTCACTTCGCAGTGAGGCATCGATCACAAATCCGCGTTGTAGCGTTTTCAAGCGAAGTGGATATCCCGGTTCGCGTGAAGAAAACGCGTCAAAACAGAACTCAAGCCGCGAGTTTTCGCAGCACATAATGCAGAATGCCGCCGTTTCGGTAGTAGTCGAGCTCGTCGAGCGTATCGATGCGGCAGAGCAGCGAAACGCGCTGCAGCGAACCATCGCCGGACACGATCTCCGCGGTCAGCTTCTGGCGCGGCTTCAAATCGCCCTGCAGGCCGCGGATCGTCACCTTCTCGTCGCCCTTCAGCCCGATCGACGTCCATGACTGGCCTTCCTCGAAGGTGAGCGGCAACACGCCCATGCCGACCAGGTTGGAGCGATGGATGCGTTCGAAGCTCTGGCAGATCACGGCGCGGACGCCGAGCAGCCTGGTGCCCTTCGCCGCCCAGTCGCGCGACGAGCCATTGCCGTATTCGGCGCCGGCGAACACCACCAGCGGCACCTGCTCGGCCTGGTACTTCATCGCCGCGTCGTAGATCGACATCTGCTCGCCGTCGGGCCAATGTTTTGTCAGGCCGCCTTCCGGAATGTTTCCGTCCGCGCCCTTCAACATGAAATTCTTGATGCGGATATTTGCAAACGTGCCGCGCATCATGATCTGATGGTTGCCGCGCCGCGTGCCGTACTGGTTGAAGTCGGCCGGACGCACCTGATGCTCGCTGAGATATTGCCCGGCAGGCGAGGTCAGCTTGATCGCGCCGGCCGGCGAAATGTGGTCGGTGGTGATCTTGTCGCCGAACATCGCCAGGATCCGCGCATCGACCACGTCGACGATCGGCTCCGGCTCTTTCTTCATGCCTTCGAAGTAAGGCGGGTTCTGCACATAGGTCGAACTCATGTTCCAGCGATAGGTCTCGCTCTCGACGGTCTTGATCTTGCGCCAGTTGGTGTCGCCCTTGAACACGTCGGCGTAGCGCTTCTTGAAGATCGCCGCGGTGACGTACTTCTTCATGAAGGCGTTGATCTCCTTTGTGGTCGGCCAGATATCCTTGAGGTACACCGGCTTGCCGTCCTTGCCTTCGCCGATCGGCTCGACCGAGAGATCCTTGGTGACCGTTCCCGCGAGCGCATAGGCCACCACCAGCGGCGGCGACGCCAGATAATTGGCTTGCACGTCGGGGCTGACGCGGCCTTCAAAGTTGCGGTTACCCGACAGCACGGCAGCGCCGATGATGCCGTTGTCGTTGATCGATTTCGAAATCTCTTCCGGCAGCGGCCCGGAATTGCCGATGCAGGTGGTGCAGCCGAAGCCGACCAGGTTGAAGCCGACCTTGTCGAGATCGAGTTGCAGTCCGGAGTTGGAAAGATATTCCGCGACCACCTGGCTGCCCGGCGCCAGCGAGGTCTTGACCCACGGCTTCTGCTTCAGACCGAGCCGGTTGGCGTTGCGGGCGAGCAGCCCGGCGCCGATCAGCACACTAGGGTTGGAGGTGTTGGTGCATGAGGTGATCGCCGCGATCACCACGTCGCCATGGCCGAGATCGAAATTGCGGTTCTCGACGGCGTAGCGATGCGAGATATCCGCCGCCTTCTTGTATTCGCTGGTCATCGCCGCGGCGAAGCCGCTAGCGACCGCCGGAAGTGCTACGCGGCCTTCAGGGCGCTTCGGCCCGGCCATCGAGGGCACTACGTCGGCAAGATCGAGCGTCAGCGTTGCCGTGAACACCGGATCGGCCGACTTGGCGGTGCGGAACAGGCCCTGCGCCTTGGCGTAGGCCGTCACCAGTTTCACGCGGTCCGCCTTGCGGCCCGAGGTTTTCAGATAATCGATGGTCGCGGCATCGACCGGGAAGAAGCCGCAGGTCGCGCCATATTCCGGCGCCATGTTGCCGATCGTCGCCTTGTCCGCGACCGACAGATAATCGAGGCCGGGGCCGTAGAATTCGACGAACTTTCCGACCACGCCCTGCTTGCGCAGCATCTGCGTCACGGTCAGCACCAGATCGGTGGCGGTGACGCCTTCCTTCATCTGGCCCTTGAGCTTAAAGCCGATCACTTCGGGCAGCAGCATCGACTGCGGCTGGCCGAGCATCGCCGCTTCCGCCTCGATGCCGCCGACGCCCCAGCCGAGCACGGCGAGACCGTTGACCATGGTGGTGTGGGAATCGGTGCCGACCAGCGTGTCGGGATAGGCGACCTCGAAGGTGCCCGTCTTCTTGCCGACCGTCATCTTCTCCTTGCGGGTCCAGACCGTCTGCGCGAGATATTCCAGATTGAC
>JACDAG010000803.1 GCA_013695565.1 Bradyrhizobium sp. | reverse complement strand
GGGAACGAAGTGCCGGCCAGTGCGGCGGCGCCCAAGGGCGATTCGTTCAGACGTTTGCGGGCATCGGCAAAACGGCCGCGATCGCGCGCCGCCATCTCGACATAGGCCAGGAGATGATGCCCGAACGTCACGGGTTGCGCGGTCTGCAGATGGGTGAAGCCGGGCATCACGGTGCCGGCATGTTCCAGCGCCCGCTGCACCAGGACGTATTGGAACGCGGCCAGCGCCGCATCGGTCTCATCGATGACGTCGCGCACGTAGAGACGGAAATCGGTCGCGACCTGGTCGTTGCGCGAGCGCGCGGTGTGCAGGCGGCCCGCGGCAGGCCCGATCAGCTCGGTCAGCCGGCTCTCGACGTTCATATGGATATCTTCGAGCGCGCGCTTGAAATCGAACGAGCCTTTTTCGATTTCTGACAGAATCGTGTCTAGACCGTTGCCGATATTTTTCGCATCACCCGCCGTGATAATGCCCTGCGCCGACAGCATCGCGGCGTGAGCCTTGGACGCGGCGATATCCTGGGAATACATGTGACGGTCGACGTCGATGGAGACGTTGATTTCCTCCATGATCGCATCGGGACGCTCGGTGAACCGGCCGCCCCACATCTTGTTGCTCATGACTTCTCGCTCACGACTGCTTATTCAGGTGCGGTTATTCAGGCTCTGGCGTTTATCGTCGAAACCGGCGAAACGCCGGGCCGGTCCCGGCCGTAACAAGAGCACTGCATAGCCGTATCTGATACAGGATGACAAACGATATGCCCGAAACCTCCGCCCCACGCCCGGCCGCCACCACGCGCCGGATCCCCATCGCCATCGGCGCGGTCCTGATCGGGGCTGCGATCGGCTTTGCCGGGGTCTACGGGTTCGGCGGCCTGAAGCGCGGCTCGGGCGGCGATTCCGCCTGTGCGGGCGCGGTCGACCTGGCGCGGAAGATCGGGCCGTTGGCGTATGGCGAGGTCGCCGCGCTGACCATGGCCACAAGCCCGCTCCGGCTTCCTGACCTCGCCTTCGAGGACGCCGAGGGCAAGCCGCGAAAGCTGTCCGACTGGCGCGGCAAGACCGTGCTGGTCAATCTATGGGCCACCTGGTGCGTGCCCTGCCGCAAGGAAATGCCCGCGCTCGACAGCCTGCAGACCAAGCTCGGCGGCAAGGATTTCGAGGTGGTCGCGATCAACATCGACACCCGCGATCCCGAAAAGCCCAAGAAGTTCCTCAAAGAGGCCAATCTGACCAAACTGGCCTATTTCACCGACGTGAAAGCCAAGGTTTTTCAGGATCTTAAGGGCATCGGCAAGGCTTTGGGGATGCCGACCTCGATCCTGGTCGACGGCCAGGGCTGCGAAATCGCCAATCTGGCCGGTCCCGCCGAATGGGCCAGCGATGACGCGATCAAGCTGATCAAGGCGGCGACACAGCCGGCGAAAGCGGGGTTTTAGAGCGACGGGCTGAAGCCCGGACACAAAATTTCGAAAACAACCCCATGCACAGTAAGAATGGGCTTGAATTTGCTGGGGTTTCCGCTGCTTGCAGATTGCTTCAGCGGCGGGTGGTGATCACGCGGTGACGTTCAAATTGGAGCCGACGCCGGTGCCGAGATTGGCGGTCGAGGGCTGGCCGAGCAGGGTCTGAACCGCGAATTTCTCGGCGTCCGCATTCGATTTGATGATCGATGTCTGAATCTGCGACTGCAGACCGCCCGCCTGCATGGCGAGCATGCTCGAGACCATCGCCATCATGTCCATCGCAAGACTCCCAAAACGCCGGGAGACCCTAGCGGACGTTGGTTAATGGGAAATTGAGTTCAGCGCGTCGGGACCGGCTTGTCGCCGCGGTAGTCGTAGAAACCGCGCTGGGTCTTGCGGCCGAGCCAGCCGGCTTCGACGTATTTCACCAGCAGCGGACATGGCCGGTATTTCGAATCCGCCAGCCCCTCATGCAGCACCTGCATGATCGAGAGGCATGTATCGAGGCCGATGAAATCGGCCAGTTCCAGCGGCCCCATCGGATGGTGCGCGCCGAGCTTCATCGAAGCATCGATCGCCTCGACATTGCCGACGCCTTCATACAGCGTGTAGATCGCCTCGTTGATCATCGGCTGCAGGATGCGGTTGACGATGAAGGCCGGGAAGTCCTCGGACACCGCGATCTGCTTGCCGAGCCGGGTGACGAACTCCTTGGCGGTGTCGAAGGTCGTGTCATCGGTGGCGATGCCGCGGACCAGTTCGACCAGCTCCATCAACGGCACCGGATTCATGAAATGAATGCCGATGAATTTCTCGGGACGGTCGGTCGAGGCGGCGAGCCGCGTGATCGAGATCGACGAGGTGTTGGAAGCCACAATCGCTTCCGGCTTCAGGACCGCGCAGACGTCGTGGAAGATCTTGCGCTTGACTTCTTCCTTTTCGACCGCGGTCTCGATCACCAGATCGCAGTCCGCCAAGCCATCGAAGGTTTCGGCGGAGACGATGCGGTCCAGCGCCTGCTTGCGGGCATCTTCGGTGATGAACTTCTTGCCGACCTGGCGCGACAGATTGCCGTTGATGGTCGCCATCGCCGATTTCAGCCGGTCGGAGGAGACATCATTGAGCACCACGTTCAAGCCGGCGAGCGCCGCCACATGCGCAATACCATTGCCCATCTGGCCTGAGCCGATCACGCCGATCTTGTTGATTGTCACCGCCATCTTGTCATCCACCCGAACCGCGCGCCCATCGCGCCAGCTCATGCCTTAAGGAAGGTAAAACCCCGGCCGAAGCATACGCATCCGGCCGGGGTTTGACTGCTATTATTTTCCGAGCTTGCCGAGCGCCTCGGTCAATTCCGGAACCGCCTGGTACAAATCCGCGACCAGGCCGTAATCGGCGACCTGGAAGATCGGCGCGTCTTCATCCTTGTTGATCGCGACGATCACCTTGGAATCCTTCATGCCGGCGAGATGCTGGATCGCGCCGGAGATGCCGATCGCGACATAGAGTTCCGGCGCCACCACCTTGCCGGTCTGGCCGACCTGCCAGTCGTTCGGGGCATAGCCGGCATCGACGGCGGCACGCGAGGCGCCGACGCCCGCGCCGAGCTTGTCGGCGAGCGGTTCGATGTATTTGGCGAAGTTCTCGCGGCTCTGCATGGCACGGCCGCCGGAGACGATGATTTTTGCGGATGTCAGTTCGGGACGGTCGCTCTTGGCGACTTCCTCGCCAACGAAGGTCGAGAGGCCCGGATCGGCCGCCGAGGCGGCATTTTCGATCGTGGCACTGCCGCCGTCACCGGCCGCGGCAAAGGTCGAGGTCCGCACCGTGATGACCTTCTTGGCGTCTTTCGACTTCACGGTCTGGATCGCGTTGCCGGCATAGATCGGCCGCTCGAACGTATCGGGCGAAACCACCTTGATGATCTCGGACACCTGCATCACGTCGAGCAGCGCGGCGACGCGCGGCATCACATTCTTGAAGCGCGAGGTCGCCGGCGCGACGAAGGCGTCATAGCCCGGCGCCAGCGCCACGATCAGCGCAGCCAGCGGCTCGGCAAGGTCGTGGGCATAGGCATCGCCCTCGGCGAGCAGCACCTTGGTGACGCCGGCGAGCTTCGCCGCCGACTCGGCCGCCACCTTGGTACCCTCGCCGCCACCGGCGACCAGCACATGAACCTCGGCACCCAGTTGGGTGGCCGCGGTCAGCGCCTTGTTGGTGGAGTCCTTGAGGGTCTCGTGGTCGTGTTCGGCAATCAACAGCGTGGTCATCAGAGAACCCCGGCTTCGTACTTGAGCTTCGAAATCAGTTCGGCGACGTCCTTGACCTTGACGCCTCCCTTGCGGCCGGGCGGTTCGGTGGTCTTGAGCACTTCGAGATGCGGCGTGAGATCGACGCCATAATCAGCGGCGCTCTTGTCGGCGATCGGCTTCTTCTTCGCCTTCATGATGTTGGGCAGCGAAGCGTAGCGCGGCTCGTTGAGCCGCAGATCGGTGGTGACGATCGCCGGTCCCTTCAGCTTGACGGTCTGCAGGCCGCCGTCGACTTCGCGGGTTACCTTGAAATCCGAACCATCGACTTCGAGCTTGGAGGCAAAGGTCGCCTGCGACCAGCCGAGCAAAGCGGCCAGCATCTGGCCGGTCTGGTTGCTGTCGTCGTCGATCGCCTGCTTGCCGAGAATGACCAGACCCGGCTTCTCTTCGTCGACGATGGCCTTGAGAATCTTCGCGACCGCCAGCGGTTCGACATTGCCTTCGGCCTTGACGAGGATGCCGCGGTCGGCGCCCATCGCAAGACCGGTCCGGATCGTCTCGGAGGCCTGCGCGGGCCCGATCGACACCACCACCACCTCGGTCGCCTTGCCAGCTTCCCTCAGCCGCAGCGCTTCCTCGACGGCGATTTCGTCGAACGGATTCATCGACATCTTCACGTTGGCGAGTTCCACGCCCGTTCCGTCGCTCTTGACGCGGACCTTGACGTTGTAATCGACCACCCGTTTTACCGGCACAAGAACCTTCATCGATCCTCTTTCGCTTGAATTCTGGGGTTTGGTTGGCTCTTTATTAGCTTGATTAGCTTGGGCGCGGAACCTAAAGGTCCCGCTATCGGCGGTCAACGCGCGAAAGCCAAAAATCGACCCCTTTGGAAGGCCACTTTAGCGGTTCTGGCCGGGCACCCACAACACGTCTCCGGCCCCATTATCGTTCACGGCGCGGCTGGCCACGAACAGGAAATCCGACAGGCGGTTCATATAGTGTATGGCAGGCTCGCTGACCGGCTCCTCGGGCCTGGCAGCGAGTTCCACGATCATCCGTTCCGCCCGGCGACATATGGTGCGGGCGAGATGCAGGTATGCCGCCGCAGGGGTGCCGCCGGGCAATACGAACGAGGTCAGGGGCGCCAGATGGGCGTTGAGCGTGTCGATGTCTCGCTCGAGCCGTTCGACCTGGCTCGACAGCATGCGCAACCGTTCTGCCTTGCCGTCGCGCTGGGGCACCGCCAGATCGGCGCCGAGATCGAACAGATCGTTCTGGATCAGGCCCAGCATCGCATCGAGCGCGCCGGCATCTTTCAGATGCAGCCGCACCACGCCGATCGCGGCGTTGGTTTCGTCCACGGTTCCATAGGCGCTGACGCGCAGATCGTATTTCGGACGGCGTTCGCCGCTGCCGAGCGCCGTAGTGCCGTCATCGCCGGTCCGCGTATAGATTCGATTGAGCACGACCATTGGCGTGTTCCCCTATTTGCTGGTCGCCCAGACGACGATCATGGTGATGACGATGGCGACGAACTGCAGCAATACCCGCAGCCGCATCAGATTCTGCGAACGGTTGGGCGAACCGCCCCGCATCATGTTGATGAGACCCAGCAGCAGAACAATTGCAACGGCCGCGACCGCGACCGGGAGGATGATCGAACCCAGAAAGGATGCCATCGGGGCTACATAACACCGCGCCGGGCCGACCGCTATACGTTCACAAATGGCCCAACGATCTGGCTTTTAGCCCAATAATATCAGAAACTGGGGGGCGCGCGGATCGCACCGTCAATCGCCAGCCAGGGTGCCATGTGAGGCAGGTCAACTACGTCTATCACGTCGTGATGGATGCATTTTATACGTTCCTCGCCGATGACGGCTGGGCGATCGCCAGCCATATCGCGCTGTCGACGCTGATGGCGCTGTTTCCGTTCCTGATCGTGCTGACCTCGCTGGCCGCCTTTGTCGGCTCCAAGGAACTCGCCGACCAGGCCGTTGAACTGTTGTTGCAGGTCTGGCCGCAACAGGTCGCCGATTCGCTCTCCGGCGAAATCCACGATGTGCTGACCACGACCCGCGGCGACCTCTTGACCATCGGCGCGGTGCTGGCGGTCTATTTCGCCTCCAACGGCGTCGAGGCGCTGCGGGTGGCGCTCAACCGCGCCTATTCCGTGATCGAGCCGCGAAGCTGGTACTGGCTGCGGCTGGAATCGATCGGCTACACGCTGGTCGCCGCCTTCACGGCGCTGGCGATGGCGTTCCTGATCGTGCTGTTTCCGTTGATGCTGGAAGCGGCGAGGCGCCACATTCCGTTCTTCGTCGAGACCAACGAGCATTTCCTCAACGTCACCCGCTACAGCATCACCATCGGCGCGCTGATCATCGCCCTGTTCATCCTGCACGCCTGGCTGCCGGCGGGCCGCCGCAGTTTCCTTCAGATCCTGCCCGGCATCATCTTCACCTTCGTGGCGTCGCTGCTGTCGGGCATCGGGTTCGGACAATATCTCGCCCGCTTCGCCAACAACTACGTCACGATGTATGCCGGCCTCGCGTCGGTCATCATCGCGCTGGTGTTCCTGTATTTCATCGCCGCGATCTTCGTCTATGGCGGCGAGTTGAACGCGGCGATCATCAAGTCGCGGCTGCCGCACGGCGTGTCGCTTCAAGCAGCACAGTCGCTAGAGCCCTTGGACTCACAGGTTTGACCAGAAAGGC
>JACDAG010000771.1 GCA_013695565.1 Bradyrhizobium sp. | reverse complement strand
GCCCTTGCTGCCGCCAGCGCGGTCTTCGGGGCGGACGCTGCCGGCTGGCCGACTTCCATGTGAATGACATGGCCGCCGGCCGCCTCGATACGGGCCGCCGCCGCCATCACGTCCATCACCATGAAGGGCGGAACATCGCTCCTGCCCGAGGCCGTCAGCAGGGTCTTTACGCGGTCCGTAAGTGTCGATTCGAGCATCGCTATCTGCTATTTGATCGGTTGCCGTTGATTTCGGGTTCCCGGCCTTGGGTACCGCCCCAGACTGGCCGTATTCGGTGGCTCCTTATAGCGTTTTCAACCGAACTGAATACCGGTTTCGCGCCAAGAAAGATGCGTCAAAACAAGAGACTGCCGTCCGGTTCTGATTTAATCAGGGGCGGCCTGACGCCACCGCCCGACTGACCGCCCGTCCCGCTGCCAACGCCCAACAGATCGCTTCATGTTGCTCCGCATCGCGCACCGCAAAACGCCGCTGAAACTGACCGCCCTCACCACGGCGGTCGCGCTTCTCGTGACGCCGACGCTCGCGACGGCTCAAAACAAGGGCCCGCCGGTCCTGCGCGACACCGAGTCCGAGCAATTGCTGCGCGACTACACCAGGCCGATTCTTCGCGCCGCCGGCATGGAGAAGCAGAACATCCAGATGGTCATCATCAACGAAAGCGTCTTCAACGCTTTCGTGGCCGACGGCCGCCGCATCTTTGTCAATTACGGCGCGATGATGCAATCGGAAACGCCGAACCAGATCATCGGCGTGCTCGCGCATGAGACCGGCCATCTGGCCGGCGGCCATCTGTCGAAACTTCGCGAGCGGCTGGCGGAAGCGCAGACCCAGATGATCATCGCCATGCTGCTCGGCGCCGGCGCGATGGTGGCGGGTGCGCGCGGCGGCGGCAATAGCGGCCTCGCCAACGCAGGTGCGGCCGCGATGTCGGCGCCCGGCGAGGTGATCCGCCGGACGCTGCTGTCCTATGTGCGGCAGCAGGAAGAAAACGCCGACAAGGCCGGGGTGAAATTCCTGAACGCGACCGGTCAGTCGGCTCGGGGCATGTACGAGACCTTCAAGCGCTTCACCGATGAGAGCCTGTTCGCGGCACGCGGCGCCGATCCCTACGTGCAGTCGCATCCGATGCCGGCCGAGCGCGTCCGCGCGCTGGAAGAGCTCGCGCGCTCCAGCCCCTATTGGGACAAGAAGGACGATCCCGCCTTGCAGATGCGGCACGACATGGTGCGCGCCAAGATCTCCGGCTTCATGGAGCGGCAGGACACCGTCTACCGGCGCTATCCGCTGTCCAACGCCAGCCTGCCCGCCCGCTACGCGCACGCCGTCACCACCTATCTGCACGGCGACCTGCGCAACGCGCTCGCCCAGATCGACGGCCTGATCCAGCTGCAGCCCGCCAATCCCTATTTCCATGAATTGCGCGGCCAGGCCCTGCTGGAGGGCGGCCGGCCGGCCGAGGCCATCGCGCCGCTGCGCAAGGCCGTGCAGCTCTCCAGCAACGCCCCGCTCATCCAGATGTTGCTTGGGCAGGCGCTGGTGGCGTCCAACAACACCGCCTTCACCGACGAGGCGATCACCATCCTGCGTACGGCGACGGCGCGCGAGACCGAAGCGCCGATCGGCTATATGCAGCTCGCCATGGCCTATGGCCGCAAGGGCGACTACGCGCAGGCCGACCTGGCCTCGGCTCAAGCCGCCTTCCTGCGCGGCGACAACAAGACCGCGCGCGATCTGGCCTCGCGGGCCAAGACCCGCTTTGCGATCGGAACGCCGGGATGGGTCAAAGCTGACGATATTGTGAGCGCCAAACCGCTCCCCGGCCAGAAAAGCAACTAGCGCGGCTACCGGAAATAAACTGAATTGAACTAGAAACGAAGCCAAATACCAAACGTATTCAAAGAGCCGGCCTTCACGTGAAGGGCCCCGGAACTCGCCACTCAAGGATTTGCCGATGCCTTCGCTCCGTCACCTCGCTTCCGCTCTGTTTGCGATCGCCGTGTTTGCGATCACCCTTGGCGGCGCGCCGCTGCCGGCTTCCGCGCAAAGCTTCTCCGATGTTCAGCGCGGCGACATCGAGAAAATTGTCCGGAACTATCTGATCGCGCACCCCGAGGTGCTCGAAGAGGCGATGGCCGAACTGACCAAGCGCCAGTCCGCCGCGGAGGCCGAGAAGCACCAGGCCGGCATCGCCAAGAACGCGGATGCGCTCTTCAACTCGCCGCGCAACGTGACGCTGGGCAACAAGGACGGCGACGTCACCTTCGTCGAGTTCTTCGACTATAATTGCGGCTACTGCAAACGCGCAATGCTCGACATGATGGAATTGATGAAGGGCGATCCCAAGCTGAAGGTCGTGCTCAAGGAATTCCCGGTGCTGAGCGCAGGCTCGGTCGAGGCCGCTCAAGTGGGCGTTGCCGTGCGCATGCAGGATCCCACCGGCAAGAAATATCTCGACTTCCACCAGAAGCTGCTCAGCGGCCGGGGTGCTGCCGACAAGGCGCGCGCGATGGCTGTGGCCAAGGAAGCCGGCCTCGATATGGCCAGACTCGAAAAGGATCTGGCGAGTGCCGAAGTGCGCAATACGCTGGAAGAGAATATGAAGCTCGCCGAATCCATGGGCATGAACGGCACCCCGAGCTATGTGATCGGCAAGCAGGTCGTGATCGGCGCGGTCGGCGTCGAGAATCTCAAGGAGAAGATCAGCATCGCCCGTTGCGGCAAGGCGACCTGCTGACCCCTTTCCAACAAGCCTCGACGGAAAATCCGGCTGCTCCGCAGCCGGATTTTTTCGTAGCTAGGCCGAAGCGGATGCGTCATGGAGAGCAATATGGATGGAGTCGAGATCGTCGATTATGATCCGCGCTGGCCGGCATTGTTCGACGAAGAGGCCAGACGGTTGCGGGCCGTACTCGATCCGTCCTTGATTGTGGGGCTGGAGCATTTCGGAAGCACGGCTATTCCGGGTCTATCGGCCAAGCCGATCATCGATATCCTGATCGCGGTCCGGTCGTTGACGGACGCGCAAGCCAGCTTTGTCGAGGCCCTGCGAAATCTCGATTATGTCTATTGGGCCGATAATCCGAGGAAGGATCGAATGTTCTTCGTCAAGGGCATGCCGCCCTTTGGATCAAGGCGCTCCCACCATGTGCATGTGACGGAGCCGCACGGCGAGATGTGGCTGCGGTTGGCATTCAGGGACTATTTGCGCGCGCATCCTGAGGAAGCCCGGACTTACGAGCGGCTCAAAAGACGACTTGCCGCCGAACACCCTACAGATCGTGAAGCTTACACTGACGCCAAATCGGCCTACGTCGAAAGTGTGATGCGGAAGGCGATGAAGTAGCAACACCGCAATCGTCTCGGCGATCTCGATACGAGGGTATTCGACCCAGCGGGCGGTTGAGTTTCAAATTCACCGCGCATTCATCAAACAAATCTGATGGAACCCCGATTAGTCGGGAACCTCGCACATCTCCTGCCGTTGTCGGTGCGGGCAATGCATCCATCTGAGGAGATACTTCATGACAAGTCGATTTATGATTTCGGTAGCCGCAGCGGCGTTGATCGCGAGCAGCGGGCTCGCGTATTCGCAAGGCGCAGGTGGAGGAGCCGCCGGTGCCGGCGGCGGAGCTGGTCCATCCACCCAGCAAGGTGCCCCTTCCGGAGGTGGCTCGCCTTCCGCAGCTCCCATGAACCGAGACTCCGGCGCAGCACCGGGGATGAAGGGTGCCGAGTCCGAGGGTACCAAGGGCGGAATGAATAACGCCCAATCCCGGGAAGGAATGAGCAAAGACGGCACGAAGGGCGAGAAGTCAGCCCAGGACGGCATGAGCAAGGGCGGAATGAAGGACGCTCAGTCCAAGGATGCTCCGTCCAAGGATGGCATGAGCAAGGACGGCGCGAAGAACGCGCAGTCCAAGGATGGAATGAGCAAGGATGGCGTGAAGGACGCGCAATCCAAAGACGGCATGAGCAAAGACAGCACCGCCGCCAACGACGGCAAGTCCGGCGCCACCACCGGCAACGCCGCCACCTCGGCGACAGCAGCCCCGCCGGCCGAGAAGCGAACCCAGATCGTCTCCGCCATCAAGTCGGAGACGAGCATTAAGGAAACCACCAACGTCAACTTCAATATCTCGGTTGGCACACGGGTCCCGAGTTCGGTCCACTTCTACCCACTTCCGCCGCGGATCGTCGAGATCTATCCGGAATGGCGCGGCTATCAGGTCATCCTGGTCAAAGGCCGCTACGTCATCGTTCGGCCCGAGACCTACGAGATCGTCTACGTCATCGAAGGCTAACGGCTGAGGGACAGTTGTCTCTCCGTCAGCATCCGATAACCCCCGTCGAATCTTCGGCGGGGGTTTGTCTTTGCGGATTTGAAGCTCAAAGCGGACGTCGATGGCGATCGGAGGGCCCGAGGGTTCGTCCAACCAAAAACCTTGGTTAACGAGCGGTTTCCGTAGGTTACACGGGGATTTCTACAAACCAGATGAGGCCTTTGAGGGTGTTCAAAACCCCCGGAAGGCTTCCCCTTGGCCGCGTTGTTACCTATAACCCCCGCGACCACCCCGCCCCTTTTGCTGGAATTCCGGATGGCCCAGGCCGCTGCCCCGACAATCCTTGTGCTCAACGGCCCGAACCTCAATCTTTTGGGGACGCGGGAGCCCGAGACCTATGGCTATGCGAACCTCGCCGATGTCGAGAAATTGTGTGCGGAAACCGCGGCTCAATTCGGACTGCACGCCGATTGCCGACAGTCCAACCGCGAAGGCGAACTGATCGATTTCATCCACGAGGCCCGCGTCAAGCAGATGGTCGGCATCATCATCAATGCCGGCGGCTATTCCCACACCTCGATCGCGCTGCATGACGCGCTGGTCGGGGTGAAGATCCCGACCGTCGAAGTGCACATCAGCAACATCCACGCCCGCGAGAGTTTCCGGCATCATTCGTTCACGGCCAAGGCCGCCTTCGCATCGCTTTGCGGCTTCGGCATCGACGGCTACCGGCTCGCAATCAATGGCCTTGCCGCCAAAATCGGCGTCAAAGCCAAATCCTGACATCAAAAGCCTGACGCTTCAGCCGTCATCACCCAGAGCATTCCGGACCCCGAATATGGCGAGCAAGCCTGACACCAAATCAGCAGCAAATTTCAAGAGCGACGACAGTGCGCTGATCCGCGAACTGGCATTGTTGCTGGATGAAACCAGCCTCACCGAAATCGAGATCGAGCGCGCCGGCCTGCGGGTGCGCGTCGCGCGCAACATCACGGTCACGGCTTCGATGCCGTCGAGTTACCAGCCGGCCCCGTCAGCGCATGCGGCATCGGCTGCGAACGTGACGCCGGCGGTGATCGCCGATCTCGCCAAGCATCCGGGCGCGGTCCCCTCGCCGATGGTCGGCACCGCCTATTCGTCGCCCGAGCCCGGCGCCAAGCCGTTCATCGAGGTCGGCACCAAGGTATCGGTGGGACAAACGCTGCTGATCATCGAAGCGATGAAGACGATGAACCAGATCCCATCGCCACGCGCGGGCACCGTGACGCAGATTCTCGTCGAGGACGGCCAACCGGTCGAATTCGGCGAGCCGCTGGTGATTATTGAATAGCCGCGAATGGCGAGTAGCGAATAGGGAAGCGGGCGAATAGCGAATGGCGAGTGGCGAATGGAAGATTGGAGGAACCGGCGGTTTCATCTGCTTCCCTATTCGCTATTCGCTATTCGCCATTCGCTTCCTCCAGGACAGACATGTTCGATAAAATCCTCATAGCTAACCGCGGCGAAATTGCCCTTCGCGTACTGCGCGCGTGCAAGGAACTCGGCATCTCCACCGTCGCCGTGCATTCCACCGCCGACGCCGACGCCATGCATGTGCGCCTGGCCGACGAAAGCGTCTGCATCGGGCCGCCGCCGTCCAAGGACAGCTATCTCAACATCCCCTCGCTGCTGGCGGCCTGCGAGATCACCGGCGCCGACGCCGTGCATCCCGGCTACGGCTTCCTGTCCGAAAATGCCCGCTTCGCCGAAATCCTCGCCGAGCACAATCTGCATTTCATCGGCCCGAAGGCCGAGCATATCCGCCTGATGGGCGACAAGATCGAAGCCAAGAAGACCGCGAAGAAACTCGGCATTCCCGTGGTGCCCGGCTCCGAGGGCGCGGTCGGCCCCGAAGACGACGCGATGGCGATCGGCAAGGCGATCGGCTTTCCGGTGCTGGTAAAGGCGGCCGCCGGCGGCGGCGGACGCGGCATGAAGGTGGCGCACACCGCGGATGAATTGCTGATGGCGCTGTCGACCGCGTCCAACGAGGCCAAATCCGCCTTCGGCGACGCTTCCGTCTATCTCGAGAAATATTTGACAAAACCGCGTCACATCGAAATCCAGGTGCTGGGCGACGGCCGAGGCGGCGCCATCCATCTCGGCGAGCGCGACTGCTCGCTGCAGCGGCGCCATCAGAAGGTCTGGGAAGAAGGCCCCTCGCCGGTGCTGACCGCCGCCGCGCGCGCCGGGATCGGCGCCACCTGCGCCAAGGCGATGCAGGACATGAAATATCTCGGTGTCGGCACCATCGAGTTTCTCTACGAGGACGGCGAGTTCTATTTCATCGAAATGAACACCCGCATCCAGGTCGAACATCCCGTCACCGAGATGATCACCGATATCGACCTCGTGCTGGAGCAGATCCGCATTGCGGCCGGTGGCGACCTGCCGGTGACGCAGGACGAGGTCGCCATCATCGGCCACGCCATCGAATGCCGCATCAATGCGGAAAACCCGCAAACGTTTCGCCCCTCGCCCGGCAAGATCACGCAATTCCATGCCCCCGGCGGCCTCGGCGTGCGGATCGATTCCGCCGTCTATCAGGGCTATGTGATCCCGCCCTATTACGACTCGCTGGTCGGCAAGCTGATCGTCCATGGCAAAACCCGCGGCGAATGCCTGATGCGGCTGCGCCGTGCGCTCGACGAAATGGTGGTCGAAGGGATCGAGACCACGCTGCCGCTGTTCCGCGCCCTGGTCCGGGAGCCCGGCATCATCGACGGCGACTACCATATCCACTGGCTCGAGCAGTACCTCGCCGGCCAGGCGGCGGAGACCAAGCCTTCCTGAAAAACGCCCTTCGACGCGGCCGGCGTCCTACGGAACCAATCGTCGGGATGGGCGTTGAGCGGTATTGGGGGCCTTTCTGGCAGGGGCGGCTTGTTTCCTTTGTTGATGACGCGAGATCATTGTGACCGCTGACGCCCAGCGCCGCCGCGCTTTGGGGCAAATCCTGCTGCTTGCGGTCGGATTTTTGGTGCTGATCGCGATCAGCGTCAGCTCCGTTGTGCTGGTCAACAAGGCGCGTGATGCGAATAGCCTTGTTGTCCATACCGTCGAGGTCGAAAGCCAGATATCCAATCTGCTGCTCGAGATCCGCCGCGCTGAAAGCGCTGCTCGCGGCTATCTGCTCACCTCCGAACCTCGCTTTTTGACCGAGCATGAGACCGCTGCATCGATCATCCTGCCCGACGCTGACAAGCTGGCTAAATTGACTTCAGACAATCCGGTCCAGGTTGAGAATGCGAGATTGCTGCGCCCACCGGTTGAAGCCCGGCTCGCCGAATTCGCCAAGGCCATCGACTTCGTCAAACGCAACGACACTGCCGGCGGCGTCGCGATGTTGCGCGAGGCCGGCGCGAGCGATTCCGTCCGTAAAATCACCGAAGTCGCCAACGCAATGCGCGCGGAGGAGGATCGACTGTTTGCGCAGCGGACGGCGACCGCCGACCGGACGCAGGTGCTCGCCTCTTCCGTAACGATCGCCGGCTCCGGATTCGTGATCGCGCTCGCCGGCCTATCGATCTTCCTGGTGCGCCGCTCCGCGCGTGCCCGCGACGATGCGGAAATAAAACTGCGCGACAACAATATGAACCTCGAAGCCACGGTCGATGAGCGCACTGCCGATCTGCGCGAAGCCAATGACGAGATCCAGCGCTTTGCCTATATCGTCAGCCACGATTTGCGCTCGCCGCTGGTGAACATCATGGGGTTCACCAGCGAACTCGAGGAGTTGCGCGGCGACATCTTCAAGCGGATCGCAACGCTGGCGCGGGCGCAATCCGCCGCAGCGGCCACGGCGGATAACGTCACCGATACCGCCGAGCCTTTGCTCGAAGGTCCCGACAAGCAATTGTCGGAAGACTTCTCCGAAGCATTGGGGTTTATCAAATCTTCGATCGCCAAGATGGACCGGCTGATCTCGGCCATCCTCAATCTCACCCGCGAGGGCCGGCGCGAATTCGAGCCGGTGCGGATCGACATGCGCGAACTGATCGAGGGCATTGTTTCGACCGTGGCGCATCAGGCCGCGGAGGCCGAGGCGCAGATCCGGATCGAACCGTTGCCCGCCATCGTCA
>JACDAG010000758.1 GCA_013695565.1 Bradyrhizobium sp. | reverse complement strand
GTATGGGTCCCGGCGTTCGCCGGGACGACGGTGCAGTTGGCCCCTGCTACCGATAGCACCCCTGCTCGATCTCCGTGATCAGGCTCTTCGCCTGCGGCTTCCAGCCGAGTTCTCGCGCGGCGTAATGCCGCGCGCGCGAACGGCATCGGCTTTTTCCTGCGAGCGGACAAGGCCAGTCAGTTGATGGCCGGCGGCGACGAGATGCGCGGCGACCGAACCGCCGATATAGCCGGACGCACCGGTGCAAAAGATTTTCATTCTCACCCTCTACCCGCCGTCATTGCGAGCGAAGCGACTTGTCCGCCGTAGCTCAACGAGCGAAGGCGGAGAGGCACTACCCCAAATGCTTCCTGAAAAATTCCGTCGCGCGGCTCCAGGCCAGTTCCGCGCACTGCCGATCGTGCACCGACAGCCGCTGCTCGTTGCCGAAGCCGTGGTCGGCTTCATAGCGGAACAGCTCCAACGACTTGCCCGCGGCTTTCATCGCGTTCTCGAAACCGTCGACCAGCGCCGGCGTGCACCAGTCGTCCCTGGTGGCGAAATGGCCCTGCAGCGGAATCTTCACGTCTGCCGGTTTCGCCGCCTGTTCCGGCGGGATGCCGTAGAACACCACGCCCGCCGCAAGCTCCGGAATTTTGGTGGCGCCGATGATGGTCACCGCACCGCCGAGACAAAAGCCGGTCAGGCCGACCTTGGCGCCGTTCTTGGCGAGATATTGCGCGGCGCCGCGCACGGTCTGCGTCGTCGCATCCATGAAATCCAGCGAGTTCATCTCTTTGCCGGCGGCATCCGTGTCGTGATACGGCACCACCGTGCCCTTGTAGAGATCGGGCGCCAGCGCATCGAAACCGGCGAGCGCAAAGCGGTCGCACATACCCTTGATTTGATCCTGCAGCCCCCACCATTCCTGGATCACTACCACGCCCGGCGCATTGCCGCGCGCGGATTTGGCGAGATAGCCGGCAGCGTCCTTGCCGTCGGGACGCTTGAAAGTGACGCTGGTACCCATGAGGTCCTCCGTATTTTTTTTGGCAGCGATTGGCGGCCATTTTGTCCGCAGTGGGGTCGGGAAGCAATCCGCCTCCACCGTCATTCCGGGGCGATGCGAGCATCGAACCCGGAATCTCGAGATTCCGGGTCTGGTCCTTCGGACCATCCCGGAATGACATGCACGCCCAACAAAAAAGCCCCCGCAGGGGCTTTTTCCGAATTCCCAATGAAACCAGCCGCTCAGTGGGCGTTGGCCCAGACCTTCTTCTTGGTGAAATACAGCAGGCCGGTGAGCAGGATCAGGAACACGAACACCTGCAGGCCCATCCGCTTGCGGGCTTCCATGTGGGGTTCCGCGGTCCACATCAGGAACGTGGTGACGTCCTTGGCATATTGCGCGACGGTGGCCGGCGCGCCGTCGTCATACGTGACCTGGCCGTCGTTGAGCGGCTTCGGCATCTTGATGGCGTGGCCGGGGAAATACTTGTTGTAGTAGGAGCCTTCGGGAAGCTTGACGCCAGCCGGCGGCTTGTCTTCGTAGCCCTGCAGCACTGCGTCAACATAATCCGGGCCCTGCTCCTGGTACTGGGTGAAGAAGTCGACCAGGAACATCGGGAAGCCGCGCTTGTAGGAACGCGCCTTGGTGATCAGCGACAGGTCCGGCGGATAGGCGCCGCCATTGGCCGCACGCGCGGCATTCTCGTTCGGGAACGGCGACGGGAAATAGTCGGCCGGCCGGCCGGCCCGCTCGAACATCTCGCCCTTGTCGTCCGGACCGTCCTTGATCTTGTACTCGGAGGCGAACGCCGAGGCCTGTGCCACCGAATAACCGGGACCGCCGGCTTCGGCGAGGTTGCGGAAGGCGACATAGGACAGGCCGTGGCAGGACGAACACACTTCCTTGTAGACCTTCAGGCCGCGCTGCAGCGAACCGCGGTCGAACTTGCCGAAGGGACCAGAGAACGACCACTTGTTTCCGGGCGGCGAGACGCCGTGGTCGTCGGCGCGTGCATTCTGCGTGCCGCCGACCAGCAGACCACCGGCAACGACGAGCGCAACCACCGTCGAAACCATCGGTACTGATTTGCTTCCGGTCTTTGCCAGCACGTCGTCGGCGATCGAATTCGGTACCGGCCGCGGCTTCTCGATTCGGCTCAAGAGCGGCAGCAGGATCAGGAAATAGGCGAAGTAGAGGAAGGTCAGGATCCGGCCGGCGATCACGTAGATGCCTTCCGGCGGCTGCGAACCGAGATAGCCGAGCCCGAGGCAGACCGCGACGAAGATCCAGAAGAACTGCTTTGCCAGCGGGCGATACTTCGAGGAGCGGGTCCGGGCGTTATCGAGCCAGGGCAGGAACGCCAGGATGAGGATCGCGCCGAACATGCCGACCACGCCGGCGAGCTTGTTCGGGATCGAGCGCAGGATCGCGTAGAACGGCAGATAATACCATTCGGGCACGATGTGCGCGGGCGTCACGCCGGGATTGGCGGGGATGTAGTTGTCGGCGTCGCCGAGATAGTTCGGCATGTAGAAAATGAACCATGCGAAGAACAGCATGAAGCAGGAGACGC
>JACDAG010000749.1 GCA_013695565.1 Bradyrhizobium sp. | reverse complement strand
GACGCCCTGGCCCGAGCCCCAGATTTCCTTCCAGGCCTTCGGCTTTGCCCGCTCGCCCGATGCATCGGTACCGAAACTCATTTTCGATGGATCCGAAGTCGGCAGGTTTTCCGGGTCCATGCCGGCAGCGACGATCGACGGCTTCAGGTAATTGCCGTGCACGCCGGTGAACAGGTTGGAATAGACGATGTCTTCCGCGCCCGACGACGTGATCATCTGCTTGTAGCCCTCGACCGCATTGGCCTCCGCGGTGGCGATGAAGGCGGAGCCGATATAGGCAAAATCGGCGCCCAATATGCGTGCGGCACGAATGGCGCGGCCGTTCGCGATCGCGCCCGACAACGCGATCGGGCCGTCGAACCATTGCCGTGTCTCCGCCACGAACGCCAATGGCGAGATTTCACCGGCATGGCCGCCGGCGCCCGCCGAAACCAGGATCAGGCCGTCGGCGCCCTTCTCGACCGCCTTGTGCGCGAATCTCTGGTTGATGACGTCGTGGAACACGATGCAGCCCCAGCCGTGGGCGGCCTGGTTGAGCTCTTCACGCGCGCCGAGCGAAGTGATCATCATCGGCACCTTGTGCTTCTCGCAAAGCGCCAGATCCTGATCGAGGCGGTTGTTCGACTTGTGCACGATCTGGTTGACCGCGAACGGCGCCGACAGCGCTTCCGGGTGCGCCTTGTCGTGGGCCGCGAGTTCTTCCTTGATCCGCGCCAGCCATTCGTCGAGCAGCGCCGGCGGGCGCGCATTCAACGCCGGAAACGATCCGACCACGCCCGCTTTGCATTGCGCGATCACCAGATCAGGCACCGAAATGATGAACAGCGGCGCGCCGATCACGGGGATCGACAGACGGCCCTTGAACAAGGCAGGCATGGACATTCGAAGCAATCCTTATGCGTTTTTTCGAGACCGGCATTGGCATGACCCAAGAGATGTCTCGGGAGCGTCTTAAGAGATGCCAAGCGTCATACCAACAAGGCAATCTTTCCAGTGTCAAGTATTGCGTTTTGGCGCTATTTTTTTTACGCATGACCTCCGGGCAAACGCTCCGCGTTTGTCCCGATGGAAAACCGGTTCCCACTTTGCGCTAACGCGGCCCTTCGGGTCCGGGTCATGCGCTACTGGCATAGTGCCTTGGTCACGTAATTTTCGGTCTTGCAGTCGCCCGGTTCGCGCTTGCGGCCCGGGATGAACACTTTCGGCGAGCATTTCTCGGCCGCCTCGGTGTCGAGGCTCTTGCCTTCCCTGTAGCCCTTGCTCTGGCAGAGCTTGTCTGCGCCCGCCTTGCAGTCCGGCGCGCCGTTGGCGGCGACAACGCAGGCCGCGCGGCCAGTGACCATCAGCGATGGCCGGGCAATGTTCGACAGGCTCTCGCCGGCATCTTTGGCGCGGGCGTTGAAGTCATCCATGGTTTCGCCTGGGCTCTTCAGGCTCGGCAGCATCGATTTGGATTTCTCGAACAGCTTTCCGATTTCGTTAATCAGGCCGGGATTTTCCGGCGGTGCCGGCGGCGGCTCGATCTGCTGCGGCGCCGGCCCTTGCGGCACCGGCTGCTGGGCCGGTGACTGCACGCCGGGCGAAGGCGGGGGCCCGCCTTGCGGCCAGCCGGCATCAGGCGCGAGCGCCAGCATCGACAGCGCGAGGCACGCGGTCGGAGCCAGCGTCCCGGACAATTTGAAAAGGCGGCCGATTCGATCGGGCATGGAGCGAACGTAGCCCGAAGCGGGCGTGGTCTGAAGCCTTCGGACCGGCACAGCGCCCTGCGTGCAAGTCAGATCAACTTAACCGCAATGACGAATCCGAGTACCAGCACCGCGGCCCCGATCGCGACCCAGAGGCCGAGGCGCTTTTCCAGCTCGCTGCGAATGAGATCGCCGTAACGGTTGAGCAGGACCGCGACCACGAAGAACCGGCCGCCGCGCGCGATGATGGAGCACAGGATGAACAGCCAGATATTGTAGCCGGCAAACCCTGACGTGATGGTCACGAGCTTGTAGGGGATCGGCGTCAGCCCCTTGCCGATGATGATCAGCGCGCCCCATTCGGCGTAGGACTGGCGGAACGCCTCGACCTTGCCGGAAAGACCGTAGAGGTTGATGAGCCACTGCCCGAGCGAGTCGTACAGCAGCGCGCCGATCGCGTATCCGACCACGCCGCCGGCCACCGAGGCGATCGTGCACACCGTCGCGAACCACCATGCCCGCTTCGGCCGCGCCAGCGACATCGGCAGCAGCATGACATCGGGAGGAATCGGGAAGAATGAGCTTTCCGCGAACGATACCGCCGCCAAAATCCAGAGCGCGTAGGGCTTGTCGGCGGCGGCGATGAACCACTCGTAGGATCGTTTCAGCATGGCCGCATGAACCATCATGGAACGGATTTGTCCATGCCGGCAAACGACGGAATTTGGAGGGATTTAGTGCCGTTTTCGTAAGGAGCGGCCTTCCAGCGCGACAATTCGCCGCCGAACTGCGGACGGTGTCGCCGCTTTGGGCAACGCCTTGGCCGCGACTGCCTTGGCACCGATCGCCTTGGGCTGCTTGGGCGGTTTGAGCACCGATTTTGGCAGCTTCTCGGCAATGCCGAGCATCAGCTCGCGCCGCGCCATTTCACCCCAGACATCCTCGGGCTTGACGCCGGCGGCTGCCCATAGAACGGTCAGATTGTAGAGCAGGTCGGCGCTCTCGCGGACCACCGCGTCGGTCTTGCCGTTGACGGCGTCGATCACGACTTCGATGGCTTCCTCGGCCAGCTTCTTGGCCATCTTGGCTGGGCCGCGCTGAAACAGCCGGGCCGTACGCGACGTTGCCGGATCAAGATCCTTGGCCGCGATCACCGCCTGATAGAGCCGTTCGAGCGAATCACTCATGCTTCGAACCTAATCGAAAGCTTTCGCCAGCGTGTTAACGGCCGGCTTGGCAATCAAAAAAATCCACCGGCCGACGCGGCCGGTGGATTCATATTTAAAGCTGTTTTAACAGCGTCCGCGATTACCAGGCGTTGGGATTGGTGTAGCCGCCATAGGATCGGCGGCCGCCATAATACGGACCCCCGCCGTAATAGACGGGCCCACCACCGTAATAGGCCGGGCCTCCACCGTAGTAAGTCGGGCCACCATCGTAGTAGCCATAGCTGTCACCATAGTAGGCGCGGCGGTTCTGGGTGGCTGCGATCGCGATGCCCGTACCAACGATGCCGGCGAAGGCCGCAGCCGCCGCCGCACCACCACCGCCATAGCCGCCATAGCGCCGGCCGCGGGAGCTGAAATCCGTGGCCGTGCTGATCCCGGTCGTCGCCGTCGCGCCCTTGGCCGGCGCCGAGCCCGCGAACGCCATCGACGGCTGATACGCCGTCAGCGCTACCGCGACGATCGTCGCCGCCGCGCTGGCGCGGCCAATCGATGAAAACACTCCTTTTCGTGCAAACATCTTGATGTCCTCCGTGGTCGTCTGGCCTGACAGGCCTCGAATTGCCAACCACTGAGCGGAGATTAGGTTCCCCAAACCCAATGCAAGCTGAACGATCTCTGGCGAAATCGTGGCAGTCATCGCCTGTTCACGTAGGATGCGACAGAATGCCTGTAGTTTAAGGCTTGTAATGCCGGTGTTCTTGTCATGAAACAGGCTCTCAAGAAACAGTCTTGCTATCGAACAAACCTGGCCCGCGCGGCAACTTGTCCCACCTCCTGCTGACGTAAGCTCAATGCGTGCACGCCGAACCAACGCCCTCCGCTCAATGCTTGCCGCGCTTGCAGGCCTTTGCGGAGTGGTGTGCCTCGGAGCCGCGCAAAGCCTCGGCGCGGACGAACCCCGGCCGCCGCTCGCGATTCAGTTCTCGCTCGACCGGCCGATCGATGCGACCGACGCGCCTTTCGTGATGGCGACCAGCAACGGCCTGTTCAGTGCCGAGGGGCTCGCAGTCACCACCAACATCGCCAGCGGATCGCCGGACGCCATTGCGCGCGTCGCGGCCGGCACCAGCGATTTCGCGCTGGTCGACATCAACGCGCTGGTGCGCTTTCGCGACAAGGACAAGCAGGGCGTGCCGCCGGTCAAGGCGGTGTTCGTGCTGTTCAACAGGGCGCCCTACGCCATCATCGCCCGCAAGAGCCGCGGCATCCAGACGCTGTCGGATATGGAAGGCAAGAACCTCGGCGTTGCCGAGAGCGATCTTTCGATCCGGCTGTGGCCGGCGGTGGCCAAGCAGAACGGCATCAAGCTCGCCAGCGTCAAGCAGAGCAGCATCAGCACCGCGGTGCGCGAGCCGATGCTGTCGGCGGGCCAGATCGACGCCGTCACCGGATTTTCCTACCTGTCGGCAATCAATCTGAAAGACCGGGGCGTGCCGGCCGACGATCTGGCGGTATTGAAGTTCGCCGACTATGGCTGCGAGGCCTACGGCTTCGCTGTTATCGTCAATCCGGCGCTGGCGGCGGCCAAGCCGGAAGCGGTGAAGGGATTCGTGCGGGCGGTGATCGGCGGCGTGCATCTCACCGTCAAGGACCCCGCAGGCGCGGCGGCGGAAGTTGTCAACCGCATGGACGGCGGCTCGAAAGATCTGGAGCTCGAACGGCTGCGCGCCATCCTGCACGACAACATCCTGACCGGCGAGGTCAGGCGCAACGGCCTCGGCGGCATCGATGCCGCGCGATTCGAGCGCTCGATCGATCAGCTCACCGAAGGCTTCAAGTTCCAGAAGCGGCCGGTACAAGCAGATATTTTCGACGACCGCTTCCTGCCGCCGGTCAACGGCCGGCTGGTCAATTGAGTAAAAATCTCACCGACGCTGGTTCTTAGGCGCGATCCCTGATTAGAATGCATCTCGACTGATTGCGTCCCGTTGCCCCTCCAGTGCTTCCGGCATATCCATGATTCGCCTCTACACCCGCGTCCTCGAGCTGCTCGGCAAAGAGGCACGGCTTGGCTGGATTCTGGCCGGGGCCAATCTGCTGCTGGCCGGCGCGCAATTCGCCGAGCCGGTGCTGTTCGGCAAGATCATCGACGTGCTCTCCGGCAAGCCCTCCCCGGGACCGCTGTCGTCGTCATCGGCCTGGCCGCTGCTGGCGGCCTGGGCGGCGTTCGGCCTGTTCACCATCGGATGTAGTGCTGCGGTGGCACTTCACGCCGATCGCCTGGCCCATCGCCAGCGTCAGGCGGTGCTGACCAATTATTTCGAGCACATCATGCAGTTGCCGCTGACCTACCACACCGGCACCCATTCCGGCCGCCTGATGAAGGTGATGCTGAACGGCACCGACTCGTTGTGGCGGTTGTGGCTCGGATTTTTCCGCGAGCATTTCGCCGCGATCATGTCATTGGTGGTGCTGCTGCCGCTGGCGCTTTACATCAACTGGCGGATGGCGATCCT
>JACDAG010000730.1 GCA_013695565.1 Bradyrhizobium sp. | reverse complement strand
GATCAGGACCGCGAGCCCGGTCGACACCGTCAGGAGCGCCAGCACCGAGGGGCCGGGTTCGGCCTGACGGGCCTCGGTGGCGGTTTCAACAATCTGGCCATCTCGATGCGTTGTCATGGGGGACCTCACTTCTAAAGTGCCTGTTCTAAGTGCCTGTAATGCCAGCCAATGCCACGACACCACCTGTCGAAAGCAACGCCTGATGGGTGATGATGTTCCGGTCTTTCGGGCCAGCTCTGGAGGGCCTGTGCAAAACGTCGCAGCCGGGTGCCGGAACATGCCGCTCGGACACGGTTAACGCCGTTGGCAGATTCCCTGCCCCGCCATGTTTGAAAGCGGGTCCCTCGATGGTATTCTCGGCGGTCGTCTGTTGCGTCCCTCGGAGTATCCCATGGCCCCCCGCGCCAACTGGAAAGGCTTTTTGCGCCTTTCGCTCGTGACCTGCCCGGTCGCCCTGTATCCGGCAACGTCGGATACCGAGAAGGTCTCGTTCAACCAGATCAACCGCAAGACCGGCCATCGCATCAAATATGCCAAGGTCGACGCCGACACCGGCGAGGAAGTCGCCAACGACGACATCATGAAGGGCTACAAGGTCGACACCGACACCTATATCGAGGTGACGAAGGACGAACTTGACGATCTCGCGCTGGAATCGACCCGCACCATCGAGATCGACGAGTTCGTGCCGCGGGCCGATATCGACAGCCGTTACGTGATCCGTCCCTATTATCTCGTGCCGGACGGCAAGGTCGGCCATGACGCGTTTGCGGTGATACGCGAAACCATCCGCACCATGAACAAGGTCGCGATCGGCCGCGTGGTGCTGACCAACCGCGAACACATCATCGCGCTGGAGCCGCTCGACAACGGCCTGATGGGAACCCTGCTGCGCTACCCCTATGAGGTCCGCAGCGAGAAGGAATATTTCGACGACATCCAGGACGTGAAGATCACCAAGGACATGCTGGATCTGGCCAAACATATCGTCGAGCAGAAATCCGGCTCGTTCGAGCCCGAACAGTTCGAGGATCGTTACGAGCAGGCGCTGATCGACCTGATCAACCAGAAACGCAACGGCATGAAGCCATCGGCGAAGGCGGCGCCGAAATCCGGCGGCAACGTCATCAACCTGATGGATGCGCTGAAGCGCAGCCTCGCCAATGAGAAGCAGGCCGCCCCCGCCCCTGCCAAGGAAGCGGCCAAAGCCAGGGGCAAGAAGCCGCGCAAGGCAGCCGCCGGCCAGCGCGAAATGCTGCTGCCGATCTCGGGCAGCGGCAAGCGTGCCGCCAAAGAGACGGTCAAGGAAGCACCGAAGAAGGCCGAGAAGCCGGTGCGCACGTCCGCGCGCACCAGGAAAGCCGGCTGATCGCGCAACCCGCCCGACGAATAGCGCGCGATGCCGTGGTCGACGCCGTTCGATGAGCCGATCACGCTGCGCGGCGGTTGCACGCTCACGACGCTGCAGCAGGCCGCCGACTACATCATGAAATTGCCGGCAGCCGAACAGCGGCAAGCGCGCTGGCAAACCGCGGTTGCGAATTTGATCAATGCCGCAGAGACCGGCGGCGGTTGGCTGATGTTCGCGCGGAACGGCATGATGCGGGCGCTATATCCGGACCAGCACGATCGATAGCGCAGGCGCTTGCCCTGCCGCCCCGTCGTTATTTCACCACGGTGCTGACCGTGTCGAACTTGGTGTTGGCCGCGGTGCCGACGCCGTTGACCGCGGCGAGGATCACGATACTGAGGCCGCCTGCAATGATGGCGTATTCAATCGATGTCGCGCCGGATCAATCGTTGAAAAAATCCTTGAGTAATCGACGCATGAAAAACTCTTGACGCCCACGAGATTCTCCCCGCGTCAGGCTCCAATTGAAACCGTAGATTAGTGATCGACGGGTCTTGACGAACAGGATGAACGATTGCTTTAGCCCGGGCCGCGGCCCGGCCGGTATTCATACGGGACCAAAAATTTACCGTGAATTGTGCGGGCGCCCGCCATGGTCGGCGGATCGGCGTCTTCCGGAGCGAGCTCACATGCCCACGCAGAAGCGTGAAACGGGAAATTACATCGGCCTTTTGAGCGACGCGATCGAAGAGCAGCGCGCTGCCGAAGTGCAGTCCGCCACCGATCGCCGCATGAAGGCGTATTTCCTCGGGTTGATGGCGGCCATGTTCAATCGCCGCCGCAGCGAAGCGGGATAACATCCCTCGCCTCGCCGCGGCTTCGACTGGTCGAGACCAGCGATCAGAAGTTACGCTGGGCGCGAAGTTGCAGCAGGAACGTATCCTGATCCTTGAACTCGTAGACGGTCGCCGCCTTCGGCGCCGTCGGGCCCAGCGTCGCAACGCCGGCGAACTTCTGATCGAGATGGAACCACTGAACTTCGGCCGAGAACGCCAGGTTCTTGACCGGGGTCCGAGGCTTGACATGATTTCGGAAAATGAGAAGTGATTTGCCCGTCGGGTTGATTGGTCGCACGCTGGCCGCAAGATTTCGTTTGCCTGGGAGGCGACGCAGCGACGCCGGTAGGGCGGATTGGAGCCGTCCACATATCCGCATATGATCACATCTCAAGTGGCATTTCTGGTTTTATATGCGGTAACACTCCGTCTTCGGGAAAAAGTCCCAAATAGGAAGCAAATGTTATGCGTATGACGAAGAAAGCCGCCGACGCATACAAAGCTGCTCTTGTCGCGATCTTCAAGCTCATTTCCGCAGTCATGATAATTGTTGGGCTTGTCCTTACATTGTGTATTGTTGCTGATCACACTTTCCAGCTCGGTTGGGGATATTCGTGGTGGAGCCTCTCCTTCTGTATCTTGTATGTTGGCATAGCCATGATGATTTTCAGAACAACTCCAGGCGGCATTGCATACTTGAAGAGTGAACGAGGCCGCTCCACGAGACTACCTGGAAATCATCGCGACGACCTAGAGTGAGCAATCTGGCATTGCGGTAACAGCCCCTCGAGCGGATTGAGCCGAAGGCGTAATCCGTCCTACGAGTTTCGTTCGAGATTTCGATTGCGAGCCGCGCGAGCTCTTTCGTAAGATGGGTAGTCAATCGTGGAAACGGGTTTGAAGATCGCAGAGATATTCGTATTCTTCGCAGTTGTTGCTGCGATCATCTTCTATGTGTTCAGATTTGGATTTTCGCATTTGTTCGACGTCGTAATCGGCAGGGCGGGACTGGATGTAGTCGTACTCCGAAAAGTTGTCATTGCAACGATCCCCTATCGTTCGATTGAAGGCGTCGAGCGTCGTTGGATATTTCTTGGTCAACACTTCAGCGTCTTGGTCGGTCGCGCTTCCGATCGCGAACAGGGTCGGACTACGACCGGTTATAATCAAACTCAACCGGAGGATTGGAATTTTCCGCCATATTGCCATCACACCAAAAGACCCGGCAGGCTTCTTGGAAGAGCTTCGGACGCATGTGCCGGCATCCGGTGGAGACTTTGGTGGAGGTGTGACGGCCCGCCGGACAGTTGATTTTATTGCGGTCACAGCCCTGGACTGCACTGGACTGCACCCCGCATAAATGAGCACGACGATTTCTGTGACAGGGCATCTCTGAAGTGAGCCCAATCCCTGAAAGAGGCGAGCCCGTCGTAGCCGAAAATTCAGAGGACCCTACTCCGCCCGAAACCCCAAAACGCATATCAGCACTTCCCGGAACGGCGCCGCCTGCGCTTTACGGTGAGGAGAAATCCTGTTCCAACTGTCGCTAAATCGGCTGCACCAAAGCAGGCCTGCACCCAGGGGGAGACCGTCATGAAGCTCGGCACCGCGATCGCGGAAATCATGAAGCGCGAGGGCATCGAGATTCTCTGCGGTTATCCGGTCAATCACCTGATCGAATATGCCGCCAATGCCGACATCCGGCCGGTGATGGTCCGTCAGGAACGCATCGGCATCCACATGGCGGACGCGATTTCCCGCGTCACCTCGGGTCATAGCATCGGCGCGTTCTGCATGCAGCACGGGCCCGGCGCCGAAAACGCCATGGGCGGCGTGGCGCAGTGTTACGGCGAATCCGTCCCCGTGCTGGTGCTGCCGATGGGCTATGCGCGCAGGCTGGCCAATATCGACCCGAACTTCAATTCCAGCCAGGCGATGAAGGCATTTTCGAAATCCTCCGAGCCGATCATCCTCGCGGCCGAGGTCTGCAACATCTTCCGGCGCGCGTTCACAAAACTGAAGAACGGCCGCGGCGGCCCTGTCATCGTCGAGATCCCGGCTGATATGTGGAACGAGGAAGTGCCGGAACCGCTGAACTACACGCCGGTGCTGCGCACCCGCTACGGCGCCGACCCCGTCCATGTGAAGGAGGCAGCCGCCCTCCTCGTCTCCGCCAAGCGGCCGGTGATCTATGCCGGCCAGGGCGTGCATTACGCCAAGGCGTGGCCGCAACTGAAGCGGCTGGCCGAGCGTCTCGCCATCCCCGTCACGTCAAGCCTCGGCGGCAAATCGTCGTTTCCGGAGACGCATCCGCTGTCGCTCGGCTCGGGCGGCCTCGCCGTCCCGCGCGCGGTGCCGAAGTTTTTGGCCGAGGCCGATGTGATTTTCGGCATCGGCTGTTCCTTCACCGAAACCTCGTTCGGCATCGCGATGCCGAAGGGCAAGACCATCATTCATTCGACGCTGGACCCTGCCCACCTCAACAAGGACGTCGAGGCCAAAATCGGCCTGGTCGGCGATGCCGGGCTGGTGCTCGATGCGCTGCTGGAGGAGATCGGCAAGACTGTCACGAAGGACCGTGACGCCACCGCCGTCGCCGCCGAGATCGCGGCCTCGCACAAGGAGTGGCTGGCGAAGTGGATGCCGAAGCTCACCCATAACGAGGCGCCGCTCAATCCCTACCGCGTATTGTGGGACCTGCAGCGCACCGTCGACATCAAGAATACCATCATCACCCATGATGCCGGCAGCCCGCGCGATCAGCTCTCGCCGTTCTGGAAAGCGGTCGAGCCCCTGTCCTATATCGGCTGGGGCAAGACCACGCAGCTCGGCTACGGGCTTGGGCTCGCCATGGGCGCCAAGCTGGCAAAGCCCGACAAACTCTGCATCAACGTCTGGGGCGATGCCGCGATCGGTTTCACGGGCATGGATTTCGAAACCGCCGTGCGCGAGCGGATTCCGATCATGTCGATCCTTCTGAACAATTTCTCGATGGCAATCGAGCTGAAGGTGATGCCGATCTCGACCGAGAAATACCGCTCGACCGACATTTCCGGCGACTACGCCGCGATGGCCCGCGCCTTCGGCGGCTATGGCGAGCGGGTGACCAAACCGGAAGACATCATTCCGGCGATCCAGCGCGGCATTGCCAAGACCAAAGAAGGCATCCCGGTGCTGCTGGAATTCATCACCAGCAAGGAGACCGAGGTCTCAAGGCCCGGAACCTGACGACAGCGACAATACTGGACTCGCCGCTCTATCAGCGTCATTGCGAGCGAAGCAATCCAGAGTCGTGGGCGGGACCCTGGATTGCTTCGTCGCTGCGCTCCCTTGCGCAAACGCTTTGCGTTTGTCGCAGGCAATGACGTGGAGGGGTCAGCGGTTCACATTTTGACATTCCGGCCCCCAGAAAAAGCCGGGATGGCGCTGGCCCGACGCGCCTCGAATGGAATAATCTGCCACACTGGTGCGAGCGCGGATGGCCTTTGACGTCATCGGCCTCCAGGACCTGGTGTGAAATGGATTTGAGTGAATGACCGCGCTTCCCCCGGACGCCGTGGCCGATCTCTACAAGCTGGTTGCCGAGCTCGAGCAGAGACTCGAATCCAGCTTCACGGCGCACGACGCGGCGATAGCCCGCCAGGCGGCGACCGACATCGAGAACGGCCGGCTGATCAATGAGCTGAGCATGGCGCGCGAGCAGCAGAACGCCAGCGCCGAAATCCTGCACACCATCGCCAATGCGAAGGGCGATGCCGAACGCGCCCTCTACCAGATCGCCGAAGCCACGATGCGCCTGTTCGACGCGCCGAGTGCAACGATCCACATTGCCGAAGGCGATGGCTGGTCGCAGGTCATCCGAGTCGGTGAGAGTTCAAAAAGTGTTGGCGCGGGCGTGCCGGAAGCGCAGCTCAAGATCGGCGGACGGAACATGCCGGGCACGATCGTCGCCGAAAACCGCCAGGTTCACGTCCCCGATCTCGACAATGTCGACCCCGCCATTGCCGACTGGCCGGGCCTGCCCTATGTGCGCGCCGCCGGCACACGCTCGATGTCCGGTTCGCCGCTGCGGCGCGACGGTACAGCCATCGGCGTTCTCATCGTCTACCGCGACAAGCTTGCACCCTTCACCGACGAGGAAATGTCGCTTCAACAGAGTTTCGCGGATCAGGCCGCGATCGCGATCGAGAACGCCCGGCTGTTCAACGACACAAGCGAAGCGTTGGAGCGACAGACAGCAACGGCCGATATCCTGAAAGTAATCGCCAGCTCACCATCGGACGTGCAGCCTGTGTTCGAAGCGATCGTCGGCAGCGCGGCGAAGCTGTTCGAACCTTGCTCCGCGACGATTACAACTCTGAAAGACGATAAGCTGCACTGGGATGCGATGGCAGCTTCAATCTCCGGCTTTGATGTCGATCACGTTCGCACGGTGTATCCGATTCCGTTCGACCCCGCCCGTGCACCTTCTGCGCAAGCCATTCTCGAACGCCGTATCATCGCGATTCCCGATGTAACTGCCCCCGGCACGCCCGAGCTTACGCGCAACGCCGCAGCCGCGGGTGACTTTCGATCCATTACCTTCGTGCCGCTGGTCGATCGGGAGCAAGGCATCGGCACGATCATCTTTACCCACCCGCAAGCCGGATTCCGCTACTCCGAAAGACAGCTGGCGCTCATCCAGACATTCGCCGATCAAGCCGTCATCGCCATTCAGAATACGCGGCTGTTCAACGAGACGCGCGAAGCGCTGGAGCGGCAGACCGCAACGGCTGAAATCCTGAAGGTGATTGCCGCCTCTCCGTCCGACGCGCAGCCCGTGTTCGAAGCCATCGCCGACAGCGCCAAGCGCCTGCTCGGCGGGTTCTCCGCCACCGTGCTGCGCTTCCTCGGCGACGAACTCCATTTGGTCGCCTTCACGCCGACCGACCCCGCCGCCGACGAGGGCTTGCAGGCCTCGTTTCCGTGATCAATCTCGGAATTCCCGACCTTCGCGCTGGTGCGCAACGGCGAGACGGTTCAGTTTCCCGACAGCGAAGCCGAAGACGTCCCGCAGTTGAACCGGGAACTGGCGCGGCTGCGCGGTTTCCGCAGCGTATTGTTCACGCCCCTGATGAACCAGGGCGAACCGGTCGGCATGATCAGCGTCACCCGCGCGGAGCCGGGCGTCTTTGCGGCCGACCATGTGCAATTGCTGCAGACCTTCGCCGACCAGGCCGTGATCGCAATCGAGAACGCGCGCCTGTTCAACGAGACCAGGCAGGCGCTGGAGCGACAAACCTCGACGGCGGATGTCCTCAAGGTGATCGCCGGCTCGCCGTCGGACGTGCAGCCGGTGTTTGACGCCATCGTGGCCAGCGCGAACCGGCTGATCGGCGGATTTTCCACCGCGATCTTTCGTTACGCCGACGGCGCGATCCACCTCGCCGCGTTCACGCCGACGGATCCCGCGGGCGACGCGGTGCTGCAATCATCGTTTCCGGTACCGTTCGACAAGTTCCCGCCCTACCATTTGGTGCACAAT
>JACDAG010000695.1 GCA_013695565.1 Bradyrhizobium sp. | reverse complement strand
GGATTGAGAAATGAAAAAGGGCGGCTGAAAAGCCGCCCTTTTGTTTGAGCTGGATTGATTGCCGCAGAGTTGATCATGCGCTCATACGTCGCAGCGCCAAACCTATTTAATATGCAACCGGAATGGGGCTCACTTCGCAACTGGAAGCTGGCCCATTACGATCATCCGAACCGAGCAGCACAGGGCTCATCACGCAGGGAGAGACTTCATATGTCCGCATTATCGCGCCGTCATTTATTCAGCGCCGCCGCCAGCCTTGTTGCCGTCGCCGCCGCACCGCGCGTCGTCTTCGCACAGGCGCCCGCCGCACCTGCGGCTGCCCCGGCCGCAGCAGGCCCGTTCACGCTGCCGCCGCTCAACTACGCCTTCAACGCGCTTGAGCCGCATATCGACGCCAAGACCATGGAAATCCACCATGACCGGCACCATGCCGCGTACGTGGCCAACCTGAACAACCTCGCCAAGACCAACACGCAGCTCGGCGTCAGCAAGGTAACGGATATCCTCGGCAATCTGAACGCGCTGAGCGACGACATCAAATTCGCCGTGCGTAACAATCTCGGCGGCCACGCCAACCACACCATGTTCTGGGAGCTGATGGCGCCGGGCGGCGGCAAGCCGGAAGGCGAAGTGCTGGCCGCGATCGACAAGGATCTCGGCGGCATGGAGAAGTTCCAGAACGACTTCAACGCCGCGGGTGGACGGCAGTTCGGCTCGGGCTGGGTGTTCGTGACGGTGGCCAAGGACGGCAAGCTCGCGATCGAGACCCGTCCGAACCAGGACAATCCGATCATGGACGGCAAGCGCGCGCTGCTCGGCAACGACGTCTGGGAGCACGCCTATTATCTCAACTATCAGAACCGCCGCGCCGATTATCTCAAGGCGTGGTGGAACACCGTGAACTGGGCCAAGGTCGCCGAGCGTTTTGCCGCGGCCAAGGCCGGCACGCTGGGCGTTTGAGTTCGGACTTTATTTTGGAAACGAAAGGGCGGCTTTTGAGCCGCCCTTTTTGTTTTGCACTTGATGAGATGCGCAAGTGCATAGCTCTAAGGAACCTGGAAGGCTTGTTTCAATAAGCGACGGAATCGCCGCCTGATAACATAGGTCGAAGCGCCTGTGGTCACTATGAGATTCCAGCGGTCAATATTCACGACATATGCCAACTCGATGGAACCCGCTTCGCTCCTTAGTTCGATTTTTCCGGCCGCGATATTGTTGAGCCTATTGCCGGACATCCGACCGGTTTCACCGTCAAATGTGATCTTACCATCTACAATTTTGATGTTGCTGCCACCTTCAGCCGCAAGACTGGCGCGAAGGTTTTCAGCGGCAGCCTCGAAAGAGGTGCAGCAAATCTTTACCGTGCCCGCCATGTCGAACAGCAACACCGTGGCCAATCTCCAAAAGCAACAACGCCTCAGCTGGCAGCCTCGACACTACTACTGGTAGCTGCAAACCACCGCTCGTGGGAAATCGTTTTTCTGCCTTGAAGCCAAAGGAAGTCGTAATTTTCGAACATCGCCGAGACGACACGGAGTTTTCCGAAGGAAATCTTCGAACGCCGGCTCGGCATTTCAGGTTGCATCCGAATCGTGAAGCCGCCTTCAGGCGGCACTCGACCAAATGATGCGCGCCAAGGCGGCCGAGATCGCCCTGCAGCAGAAAATGCCGCAAGGCCGGAACGCTGGGCGCTTGAGCGCTGTCGTAGCGCGCGTAAGGGGGCGGCGCTCTGGTCGCCCTTTCTAGTTTGCCGTCATTGCGAACCAACGGGTCGCGCGAATGCACGCCCGATAACAGGCTCTGCGAAGCAATCATTCCTGCCGCATCAAGAATCTGGATTGCTTCGCTTCGCTCGCAATGACGAGGCGGGTTCATCGCCCACACCCACACTCTCCTTCACCACCTCACCCAGTGCAAATCCGCCTTGCGCGGCGAGGTGCGGCGGAACACCAGACCGATGGAACGGCCGGGCTCGGGAGTTTTCAGGCGCAGGAATTTTACCCTGTCGTCGCGGCGTTCGACATCGGCGGCGATCTGCGGGATCAGCGTGACGCCGTAACCACCGGCGACCATCTGGATCACCGTATTGAGACTGCTGGCGCCGAACACGGTGCCGGCGCCGCCACCGGCCGCGCGGCCCCGGGTCGCCGTCGCGCAGAATGCCAGCGCCTGGTCACGCAGGCAGTGGCCATCCTCGAGCAGGATCAATTTGCCCTGATCGATTTCTTCAACCGCGACGCGCGTGGTCGCGGCGCGGGGATCGGCGGCGGGCACCGCGAGCAGGAACAGATCCTCGAACAGCGCGATCTCATCGATGTCGGCTTCGAGCAGCGGCAGCGCCAGCATCGCGGCATCGAGCGCGCCGTTCTTGATGTCGTCGACGAGTTGCCTGGTCTGGGTCTCCCGCAGCTCCAGCTGCAGATCGGGAAATCTGGTCTGCAGCACGGGGAGAATCCGCGGCAGCAGATACGGCGCCAGCGACGGAATCACCCCGAGCGTCAGCCGTCCCTGCAACAGCCCGCTGCGATGGCGGGCGAAATCGACGAGGTCGCGCGAGGCGGTGAGCACCTCTTCGCCGCGGCGGGCGATTTCGCGGCCGACATCGGTCAGCAACACCTCGCCCGGCCGCCGCTCGACCACGGTGACACCCAGCGTGCGCTCGAGATCGCGGATCTGCATCGACAGCGCAGGCTGGGTCACGGCGCACGCTTCGGCGGCGCGGCCGAAATGGCCGTGCCGAGCCAGGGCCGCGAGATAACGAAGCTGCCGGAGCGTGATCATTCCGATCAGATAAACTGATCGAGAGCTCAAGACAATTCGACTGGACCTGATCTTAGATATCTTCCAAAGTGAGGGTCCAGCGAATTTGACTGGAGGCACCGAGCAACCCCGCGGATCAGGGCTGAATTGGTTATTCCAGGTCGGTGTTTGCGGGATTTCCCCTTGGTCAAATGCGCCCTGCCCCCATCTGCCGGAAGGAAATAACCGCCGTCGCCGACCGTCCCCATCAACGACCATTGGCAGCATGAAGTCGCCAATCATCGGGACCTCGTCGGCTACAGCGCTCAGACGTCACACACGTTCGCTACGGAACGAGTCGAAGAAAATTACAAGCACGGAGAAGAAACATGGACGCAAAGACTGATGACAGCGCGGGCAAGTGCCCGTTCACCGGCGGCCCCAAGGGACACCGGAACCGCGACTGGTGGCCAGAGCACCTCGATATCGGCACGCTCCATACCAATCACCCCTCGGCCGATCCGATGGGCAAGGCGTTCGACTACGCCAAGGAATTCAAGACCCTCGACCTCGACGCCGTCATCAAGGATCTGACCGCACTGATGACCAACTCGCAGGAGTGGTGGCCGGCCGACTTCGGTCACTATGGCGGCCTGTTCATCCGCCTGGCGTGGCACAGCGCCGGCACCTACCGCACCACCGATGGCCGCGGCGGCGCCGGGGCCGGTCAGCAGCGTTTTGCGCCGCTCAACAGCTGGCCCGACAACACCAATCTCGACAAGGCGCGCCGCCTGTTGTGGCCGATCAAGCAGAAGTACGGCAGCAAGCTGTCCTGGGCCGACCTGTTCGTGCTTTCCGGCAACGTCGCGCTGGAATCGATGGGCTTCAAGACCTTCGGCTTTGCCGGCGGCCGTGCCGATACCTGGGAGCCGGAAGAACTGTATTGGGGTCCCGAAGGCACCTGGCTGGGCGATGAACGCTACAGCGGCGAACGCGAACTCGCCGAACCGCTCGGCGCGGTGCAGATGGGTTTGATCTACGTCAATCCGGAAGGCCCGAACGGTAACCCTGATCCGCTGGCTTCCGCGAAAGACATCCGCGAAACCTTCTTCCGGATGGCGATGAACGATGAAGAGACCGTGGCGCTGATCGCTGGCGGCCACACCTTCGGCAAGACCCATGGCGCCGGTGATCCGTCGATGATCGGCGCCGATCCGGAAGGCTCGGCGATCGAGGACCAGGGTCTCGGCTGGAAGAGCAAGCACGGCACCGGCTTCGGCGCCGACGCCATCACCGGCGGGCCGGAAGTGACCTGGACCCAGACCCCGACGAAATGGAGCAACCATTTCTTCGACAATCTGTTCAAGTTCGAATGGGAGCTGACCAAAAGCCCGGCCGGCGCCAAGCAGTGGAAGGCGAAAGGCGCCGAGGCCACGATCCCCGACGCCTTTGACAAGTCGAAGAAGCACATTCCGACCATGCTGACCTCGGACCTGGCGCTGCGTTTCGACCCCGCCTATGAAAAAATCTCGCGACGCTTCTACGAGCATCCGGATCAGTTCGCGGACGCCTTTGCCCGCGCCTGGTACAAGCTCACGCACCGCGACATGGGACCGGCCGTGCGCTATCTCGGCAAGCTGGTGCCGAAGGAAACGCTGATCTGGCAGGACCCGGTCCCCGCCGCCGATCATCCGGTGATCGGCGAGCAGGACATCGTGGCCCTGAAGGCGAAGATCCTCGGCTCCGGCCTGTCGGTTTCCCAGCTGGTCTCGACCGCCTGGGCATCGGCCGCTACGTTCCGCGGCTCCGACAAGCGTGGCGGCGCCAACGGTGCGCGGGTTCGTCTCGCCCCGCAGAAGGATTGGCACGTCAACAATCCGCCTGAGCTGGCGAAGGTTCTCGCAAAACTCGAAGCGATCCAGAAGGAGTTCGGCAAGAAAGTCTCGCTCGCCGACCTGATCGTTCTCGGCGGCAGCGCCGCCGTCGAGAAGGCGGCAAAGGATGCCGGTGTCAACGTGACGGTCCCGTTCACGCCCGGCCGCACCGACGCCTCGCAAGAGCAGACCGACGCCGCTTCCTTTGCTCCGCTCGAACCGCGTGCTGACGGCTTCCGCAACTATATCAGCGGCAAGCGCCAGTTCATGCATCCGGAGGAGGCGCTGGTGGATCGGGCGCAACTGATGCGGCTGACGGCGCCCGAGATGACGGTGCTGGTCGGCGGCCTGCGCGTTCTCGGCGCCAATGCCGGCAACGCCAGACACGGCGTCTTCACCGGCAAGCCGGGAACGCTGACCAACGACTTCTTCATCAACCTGCTCGACATGAGCACCGAATGGCAACCGGCCGGCGCCGATGGTGAGTACGAGGGCCGCGACCGCAAGACCAAGGCAGTGAAGTGGACCGGCACACGCGTCGACCTGATCTTCGGGTCGCATTCCCAGCTCCGCGCAATCGCGGAAGTCTATGCTTGCGCGGACGCCAAGGAGAAGTTTGCGAAAGACTTCGTAGCGGCCTGGACCAAGGTGATGAACGCTGATCGGTTCGATCTCGCCTGATCGCGGTGAAACGGTTATGGAAAGGGC
>JACDAG010000635.1 GCA_013695565.1 Bradyrhizobium sp. | reverse complement strand
GCGTATGGGTCCCGGCTCGAGGCCGGGACGACTACTAGCGAAACAGGAGACGGGTCTTGCATATTCTGATTCTGGGCGCCGCCGGCATGGTCGGGCGCAAGCTGACCGGGCAGTTGCTGCGCGACGGCCGCCTCGGCAAACAAGACATCGCCCGCATGACGCTGCAGGACGTGGTGGCGCCCGCCAAGCCCGACAGCTCGATTCCGATCAAGGTCGTGGCATCCGATTTTGCGGATGCCGGCGCGGCGCCGCTGATCGCCGAGCGCCCCGACGTGATCTTCCATCTCGCCGCGATCGTGTCGGGCGAGGCGGAGGCCGAGTTCGACAAGGGCTATCGGATCAACCTCGACGGCACGCGGTACCTGATTGACGCGATCCGCGCCGTCGGCGGCGGCTACAAGCCGCGGCTGGTCTTCACGTCCTCGATCGCGGTGTTCGGCGCGCCGTTCCCGGAAAAGATCGGCGACGAGTTCTTCCATACGCCGCTGACGAGCTACGGCACCCAGAAGTCGATCTGCGAACTCCTGATCAACGATTATACCCGCAAGGGCCTGCTCGACGGCATCAGCATCCGCCTGCCGACGATCTGCGTGCGGCCGGGCAAGCCGAACAAGGCGGCGTCCGGATTCTTCTCCAACATCATGCGCGAGCCGCTCGCGGGCGAGGAGGCGGTGCTGCCGGTCTCCGAAGACGTGCGGCACTGGCATGCCTCGCCGAAATCGGCGGTCGGCTTTCTGCTTCACGCCGGCACCATGGACCTCAATGCGATGGGCGCGCGGCGCAATCTCAGCATGCCCGGGATGTCGGTGTCCGTCGGCGAACAGATCGCCGCGCTTGACCGCGTCGCAGGCAAGAACGTCACCGCGCGCATCAAGCGGGTGCCCGACCCGACCATCATCAGCATCGTCAGCGGCTGGCCGCGCGATTTCGTCACCGACCGTGCGCTCAAGCTCGGCTTCACCACGGCCGAGAAGACGTTTGATGACATCATCCGGATTCACATCGCGGATGAACTCGGCGGTAAGTTCGCGGCCTGAAATGTCTGCAAGCGTTGCCGCATGGATGCGGTCATGACCAGGGTAGCCTGTATCGGCGAATGCATGATCGAGCTGAAACAGGCCGAGCACGGCCTGTTTTCGCGCGGTTATGGCGGCGACACGCTCAATACCGCCGTGTATCTCGTCCGCCTTGGCGCCGGCACGGATTATATCACCGCACTCGGCGACGATTCCCTCAGCGATGAGATGATTGCCGGCTGGGCCGCGGAGGGCGTCGGCACCGCACGCGTGTCGCGGCTGCCGGGCAAATTGCCGGGCCTCTACATGATCCAGACCGATGACAGAGGCGAACGCCGGTTCTTTCATTGGCGCGAGAGTGCCGCCGCGCGCAGCCTGATGGATCTGCCGGAGACGGCGGATATGCTGGATTCGCTGGCGAGTTACGACATCGTCTATCTCTCGGCGATCACGCTGTCGCTTTACAATGACGCTGGCCGGGCGCGGTTGTTCGCGGGCATCAGACGTGCGCGCGAAGCCGGGGCGCGATTTGCTTTCGACACCAATTTTCGCGCGCGGGGCTGGCCTGATCTGCACGTCGCCCGCACCGTCTATCGCGACGCCTTCGATCTCGCTGATATCATATTGGCTTCGACCGAGGATTTGCTGCCGCTCTATCCCGACGAAAGTAATGACGGCTTGCTGGCGCGCATTCCGGGCTGGGAGGTGGTGCTGAAGCTCGCCGAGCCCGCGAGCATCCTTCGTCTCAACGGTGCTTTGTATCAGACCAGGGCCGAGGCCCTGACCAGGTCCGTGGTCGATACCACGGCCGCCGGCGACAGTTTTGCTGCGGCTTACATTGCCGCCCGTTTGGCGGGCAAGGATCCGGTGGAAGCCGCACGCGCCGGACATGCTCTTGCCGGCGTTGTGGTATGTCATCCCGGCGCGATCATCCCGCGCACGGCAATGCCGGCGGATATCATCGGCAGGCCGGTAATCCCTCGCAAGGCGACCCCATGAGCGTGAACGTTGCTGCAAGGCAGGAAAAACTCGCAGGCCTGGTGAAGTCCGCCACCGTCATTCCGGTGCTCACCATCGAACGGCTCGAACACGCGGTGCCGCTTGCCAGGGCGCTGGTCGCGGGCGGCGTGCGCATGCTGGAAGTGACGCTGCGCACCCCGGTTGCGATTGAGGCGGCCAGGGCCATGATTGCGGAAGTGCCCGACGCCATCGTCGGGATCGGCACCATCCTGAACCCGGATGATCTCAAGCGGGCAGAGGCGCTCGGCGCCAAATTCGGCATCAGCCCGGGTGCGACACCCGAATTGCTGAAAGCCGGCGCCGCGAGCGACCTACCATTCGCGCCGGGCATCGCAACCGCTTCCGAGCTGATGCAGGCGCTGGCGCACGGGTTCGATCTCGTCAAATTCTTTCCGGCGGAACAGTCCGGCGGTATCAAGGCACTGCGCGCCCTGGCGGGTCCGTTCCCGAACATCAGGGTTTGCCCGACCGGCGGCATCGGCGAGGCCAATGCGGCCGCCTGGCTGGCCGAGCCGAACGTGCTGGCGGTGGGCGGTTCCTGGCTGTGCCCGGCGGCGGATATAAGGTCCGGCAACTGGACCGGCATTTCAGCTATGTGCGCGCAGGCGATGAAAACGCTGAAACCGGCGTGAAGTATTTTTGCCGATAGGCTACAAAACCGTCCGAACCGGAACAGGGAGAACGACCATGACAGCCAGCATCGTGGGATGGGCGCACACGCCATTCGGCAAATTCGACGCGGAAACCGTTGAGAGCCTGGTGGTGAAGGTGGCGACCGAAGCGATGGCGGACGCCGGCATCTCCGCTGAAGATGTCGACGAAATCGTGCTCGGGCATTTCAACGCCGGCTTCTCGCCGCAGGATTTCACGGCGTCGCTGGTGCTGCAGGCCGATCCAAAACTGCGCTTCAAGCCGACCACGCGGGTCGAGAATGCCTGCGCCACTGGCTCAGCCGCGGTGCATCAGGGCATCCGCGCGATCGCTGCGGGGGCTGCCAAGATCGTGCTGGTGGTCGGCGTCGAGCAGATGACGCGCACGCCGGGTCCGGAGATCGGCAAGTATCTGCTCAAGGCCTCCTATCTGCCGGAAGATGGCGAGACCGTCGGCGGCTTCGCAGGCGTGTTCGGCAAGATCGCGCAGAGCTATTTCCAGAAATATGGCGACCAGTCCGACGCGCTGGCGATGATTGCGGCGAAGAACCACAAGAACGGCGTCGCCAATCCCTATGCGCAGATGCGCAAGGATTTTGGCTATGAGTTCTGCCGTGCCGAGAGCGAGAAGAACCCGTTCGTCGCGGGTCCCCTGAAGCGCACCGATTGCTCGTTGGTGTCGGATGGTGCGGCAGCGCTGGTGCTTACGGATTCGGAGACCGCCAAGACCATGGGCAAGGCGGTGAATTTCCGCGCTACCGCGCACGCGCAGGATTTCCTGCCGATGTCCAAGCGCGACATCCTGCAGTTCGAGGGTTGCACCGTGGCCTGGCAGCGCGCGCTGCAGCAGGCCGGCGTCAGCCTTTCTGATTTGTCGTTCGTCGAAACCCATGACTGCTTCACCGTCGCCGAGCTGATCGAATATGAAGCGATGGGCCTGACGCCGCGC
>JACDAG010000634.1 GCA_013695565.1 Bradyrhizobium sp. | reverse complement strand
CCCCCGCCGCACCGCCCAGATCGTGATCCGGCAGGATTCGCGGACTGCCTCCTCGATCCGCTGGAGCTTTGTGCGCTCCTCGACCTCCGCCGCCGCCACCACCGCCCGCCGCAACGCAAGGCGAGAGCCAGAATTGCCGTTGTAGCGGATTTCTCGCCGTCATTGCGAGCGCAGCGAAGCAATCCATAGAGCCGCAAAGGAAGCATGGATTGCTTCGCTTCGCTCGCAATGACGAAGAACATCATCTAATTCTATCGGCACACTTTTCTCCGCCAGGGAGGAGCTACCATGGTCTACGCGGCCAAGCGCGGCCAAGCGCGGCAAAAGCCCGTGCCCCACCCATCCCGGCGCCTTGCTTCGCGATGACATCATTCCGGCTACCGGTCGTACCAAGGCAGAGATCGCCGGATTGCTCGGGACTTCGCGCCAGCATCTTTACGATATCCTGCAGGAACGAAAGCCGGTGTCTCCCACGACAGCGGTACGTCTCGGCAAGCTGTTTGGTGACGGCGCAGGGATCTGGACCCGGTTGCAGAGCGCTTACGATACCTGGCATGCGGAACAGACCGAGGATGTCAGTCATATTCCGACCATCAAGGCGAAAGCCGCCTGAGGTAAAACTTTCCGGAATTTGCGGTCCAATATCCCCTGTAATTTCCCAAACCCCGGCGTCAGCCGCGGTTTCATGACCGGCAAAACCATGCTACCCGGCTGGCTTACCAGCCAGGAAGCCTTGCCATGACCGACCATCCGCGCCGCGTGACCCGCGCTCTTTTGTCCGTTTCCGACAAAACCGGGCTGATTGAATTCGCCCGCGCGCTGGCCGGCCACGGCATCGACCTCGTCTCCACCGGTGGCACCGCGAAAGCGATCGCCGCGGCAGGACTGAAGGTCAGCGACGTTTCCGAGCTCACCGGGTTTCCCGAGATGATGGACGGCCGGGTCAAGACGCTCCATCCAAAAGTCCATGGCGGCCTGCTCGCGATCCGTGACAACAAGGAACACGCCGATGCGATGAAGGCGCACGGCATCGCGCCGATCGATCTGCTGGTGGTCAACCTCTATCCGTTCGAGGCGACCGTCGACAAAGGCGCCGGATACGAAGACTGCATCGAGAACATCGACATCGGCGGTCCCGCGATGATCCGCGCCGCGGCAAAGAACCACGATGACGTCGCGGTCGTAGTCGAAGCCAGCGACTATCAGGCCGTGCTCGATGAGCTCGCCGCCAACAACGGCGCGACCTCGCTAAAGCTGCGCCGCCGCCTCGCCGCCAAGGCCTATGCGCGCACCGCCGCCTATGACGCCGCGATCTCGAACTGGTTCGCGCTTCAGCTGAAGGACGACGCGCCGGATTTCCGCGCCTTCGGCGGCCGGCTGATCCAGTCGCTGCGCTACGGCGAGAACCCGCACCAGACCGCGGCGTTCTATGCGACGCCCGACAAGCGGCCGGGTGTTTCGACCTTGCGCCAGCTTCAGGGCAAGGAACTGTCGTACAACAATATCAACGATACCGATGCTGCCTATGAATGCGTCGCCGAGTTCGACCCGGCCCGCACCGCGGCCTGCGTCATCGTCAAGCACGCCAACCCCTGCGGTGTCGCCGAGGGCGCCGATCTGCTCGGCGCGTACAAGAAGGCGCTGGCCTGTGATTCCACCTCGGCCTTCGGTGGCATCGTCGCGGTCAACCGCACGCTCGATGCGGACGCCGCGCGCGCCATCACCGAAATCTTTACCGAAGTCATCATCGCACCCGACGCCACGGAGGAAGCCATTGCCATCGTCGCCGCGCGGAAGAATCTGCGGCTGCTGCTGGTCGGCGGCCTGCCCGATCCGCGCAAGCCGGGCCTCACCGCCAAGACGGTGTCCGGCGGCCTCTTGGTGCAGAGCCGCGACAACGCCGTGATCGAGGATATGGCATTGAAGGTCGCAACCAAGCGCGCGCCATCGGACGCCGAACTGCGCGATCTCAAATTCGCTTTCCGCGTCGCCAAGCACGTCAAATCAAACACGATCATTTACGCCAGGGATCTTGCCACCGTCGGCATCGGCGCGGGCCAGATGAGCCGGGTCGATTCCGCGCGCATCGCCGCCCGCAAGGCGCTGGATGCCGCCGCTGAAATGAAGCTCGCCGAACCCCTGACCAAAGGCTCGGTTGTCGCCTCGGACGCGTTCTTCCCGTTCGCCGACGGCATGCTGGCCTGCATCGAAGCCGGCGCCACCGCGGTGATCCAGCCCGGCGGCTCGATGCGCGACGATGAAGTGATCAAGGCCGCGGATGACGCCGGCGTCGCCATGGTGTTCACCGGCGTGCGGCATTTCCGGCATTAATGGTCGTCGCCCCGGCCTTGAGCTCAGATGCGCAATTGCGCATCGGGGGCTCATACGCGGCGGCCGCTGTTGTTGGAAAACGAAGACAACAACGCTCAGCGGTGTAAGACAATTGCGGTCGGTGGTTATGGGTCCCGGCTCAAGGCCGGGACGACGTGTGGTGAGTGATCGGCCCTCACCCTTGCCAGCAACGCCAGCCCGACAACAAAAAACACCACCAGCAGCGCCATGCCGGCTTTCTGGCTCGCGGTGACCGCCGTGACCACGCCGATCAGGAGCGGTCCGATAAACGAGGTGACCTTTCCGGTCAGTGCGAACAGCCCGAAATACTGCGCGATGCGGTCCTGCGGGGCGAGACGGATGAGAAGCGTGCGCGACGCCGCCTGCAGCGGACCGCCGGCACCGCCGATCAGACATCCGAGTATGAGATAGGCGCGCTCAGCCGCACCTGAAAACAGCGGACCACCCGGCACAGGCGGCGCCACCTTCACGAACAGGATCGAATCCTTGTTCACCAGCAGGATGGCGGCGAGCGCCAACAGCAGCACCAGCATACTGACTGTTATGACGCGCTTCGGCCCCAAGCGGTCGTCGAGTTGGCCGCCGAGCCACGCGCCAAACACACCTGCGATGGCGGCAACAATACCGAACGTGCCGATCTCGATCGTGTGCCAGCCGAACGTACCGGCAGCGTAGATGCCGCCGAAGGCGAACAGCGACACCAGGCCGTCGGTATAGATCATGTTGGCGAGCAGGAACGTCGCCAGCGATTTCTGCTTCGGCAATTCGCTGAGCGTCTGCTTCAGCTCGGTCAGTCCTTCACGCATCGCCGCGCGCATCGGCAGCTTCGCCGGATAATCCGGCGTCAGCATAAACATCGGCAGCGTGAACAGGATGAACCAGAGTGCCGTCAGCGGACCGGTGATGCGATCACCCGCATGCGTCACCGGGTCGAGGCCGAACAGCGGCATGAAGCCGAACAGCGTGCGCCCGGTCTGCGGGTTGGCGGCGAGAAAGCCGAGCACCAGGATCAGGCTGAGGATGCCGCCGACATAGCCGGTGGCCCAGCCGGTGCCGGACAGCCGCCCGATCTTGTCCGGCGGCACCAGGGTCGGCATCATCGCGTTGTTGAAGACGGTGGCGAATTCGACACCGACGCTGGCAATCGCATAACACAGCAGCAGCGTCGGGATGATGCCGGGATCGCCTGGCTTGGCAAACCACATCAGGCTGGCGCCGATCACGAGCAGCAAACCAAATCCCGCGATCCACGGCTTGCGGCGGCCGCTGGCGTCGGCAATCGCACCCAGAATCGGCGACATCAGCGCGATCATCAGGCCGGCGGCCGCGGTCGCAAATCCCCACAGCGCCTGCCCCGTGGCCGGATCCGGTGCCACGAAGCCTGCGAAATAGGGTGCAAACACAAAGGTCGTGATCAGCGTAAAATAAGGCTGGGCGGCCCAATCGAAGAAAATCCAGCTGACGACAGCGGCGCGCGGCGGATATTTTACGGGGATATCAGCGCCTGATGCCGTGGGTGCAATCACCGTCATTCCCGAAAATTTCCTTCATCGATCACAACAAGGCGTTTTGCCCGTCGAATTAGAACCCATATAGCATGCGGCGTGCAGGCCTGTGCTACTGCCACGCATCACACCGGCTCTAACTGCGGCGGATTTTGGATGATTTTCTGCACGAATAAGTGGCGCAGCGCGCTGGTGACCTTCACGCTCGTCGTTGCGTCCGGCGCGACGGCCGCTGCGCAGGAGCAACGCCGGCTCTATACACCGCCGGATCTCTCCACCGTTCGCGCCGTTCCGGCCGAGCATGGCATGGTGGTGGCGCAGGAAAAACTCGCGGCCCGCATCGGCGCCGACATTCTGCGGCAGGGCGGCAATGCGGTCGATGCCGCGGTCGCCACCGGCTTTGCGCTGGCCGTGACCTATCCGCGCGCCGGAAATATCGGCGGCGGCGGCTTCATGGTGATCCATTCCGCCGAGCGCAATGAGGATATCGCGATCGACTATCGCGAGACCGCGCCGCAAGCCGCCACGCGCGACATGTATCTCGGCGCCGACGGCAAGCCCGACACCGACAAGTCGCGCAATTCGGCGCTCGGTATCGGCGTGCCCGGCACGGTGGCGGGGTTGGCGCTGGCACTGGAAAAATACGGCTCCGGCAAATTCACGCTCGCGCAGATCATCCAGCCGTCGATCGAGCTGGCGCAGGGCGGCTTTATTGTCGCCGACGATATGGCCGATACGCTGTCCGATATGTATCGCCGGATGGCGCGCTGGCCGAATTCCGCCAAATCCTTCTCGCGCCCTGACGGCACACCGTTGCGTGACGGCGACCGGTTGATCCAGCCTGACCTGGCGGCCACACTGACTGCGATCGCCGAACAGGGCCCGCGCGGCTTCTATGAAGGACCGGTCGCCGAAAAACTGGCGAAGGCGGTCAGCAACGCCGGCGGCATCATGACGCCGGACGATCTGAAATCCTATCAGGCGTTGCTCCGCGCGCCGGTGCGCGGCAACTACCGCGGCTATGAGATCGTGTCGATGCCGCTGCCGTCATCCGGCGGCACCGTGTTGCTGGAAACCCTGAACATCCTCGAGGGCTTTCCAATGTCCGACATCAAGCAGGGCACCGCGCCCTCGCTGCATGTCATGATCGAGGCGATGAAGCGCGCCTATGCCGATCGCGCCCGCTATCTCGGCGATCCCGCCTTCGTCAACGCGCCGACACAGGTCCTGCTCGCCAAGGATTACGCCGCCAGGCAACGCGCCAGCATCGATCCGGATCGCGCGACGCCGGCGGCCGATGCGTTGAAGATTACACCGCAACGCGAAGGCAGCAACACCACGCATTATTCCGTCGTCGACGGCAGAGGCAACGCCGTCAGCAACACCTACACGCTCAATTTCCCCTATGGCGTAGGCCTGGTCGCCGATGGCACCGGCGTGCTGCTCAACAACGAGCTCGACGATTTCACCGCCGCGCCCGGCGCCGCCAACGCCTTCGGGCTGGTGGGTTTCGAGGCCAATCTGCCCGGCCCCGGCAAACGGCCTTTATCGTCGATGTCGCCGACCATCGTGCTGAAGGACGGCAAGCCGGTGCTGGTGACGGGTACGCCGGGCGGCAGCCGCATCATTTCGGCGGTGCTGCAGATCGTCGTCAATGTGCTGGACTACAGGATGGACGTTGCCGCCGCCGTGGCCGCGCCCCGGGTACACCATCAATGGATGCCGGACGAAGTGCGGGTGGAGCGTGGTTTCCCCGCGGAAACGTTGGACGCACTGAGAGCCAAAGGCCATCAGGTGATCGAGCCGCTCGGCCAGACCTCGGCCAATTCGATCGCCGTCACGCCGAGCGGCCTGCTCGGCGCGCCTGATCCCCGCACCCGCGGCGCGGAAGCGGCGGGGCAATAGGGAGCCAGTTCGGGATTGACGATTTGCCTGCTGACGGGATCGGCGTAGAAACGATCCTCGAAACAAGCGGAGGCTCCCCATGACATCCCTCAAGGGCAAGACGCTGTTCGTATCCGGTGGCAGCCGCGGCATTGGGCTTGCGATAGCGCTGCGCGCCGCGCGTGACGGCGCCAATGTTGCGATCGCGGCGAAAACCGCGGAGCCGCATCCGAAACTCAAAGGCACGATCTACACTGCCGCCGACGAGGTGCGCGCCGCCGGCGGCAAGGCGCTGCCGATCCTGTGCGACATCCGCGAGGAAGCCCAGGTGATCGTAGCGATCGACCAGACGGTCGCCGAGTTCGGCGGCATCGACATCTGCGTCAACAACGCCAGCGCCATCAGCCTGACCAATTCGCAGATGACCGACATGAAGCGGTTCGACCTGATGATGGGCATCAACACCCGCGGCACCTTCCTGGTGTCGAAATATTGCATTCCGCATCTGAAGAAATCCGCCAATCCGCACATCCTGATGCTGTCGCCGCCGCTCGACATGAAGACGAAATGGTTCGAGCATTCCACCGCCTATACGATGGCCAAATTCGGCATGAGCATGTGCGTGCTCGGGCTGTCAGGCGAGTTGAGATCCGCAGGCGTCGCCGTC
>JACDAG010000947.1 GCA_013695565.1 Bradyrhizobium sp. | reverse complement strand
CTGTCTGGATGTCCCGCATGAAAACCTATGACGGCCCCGTCTCCGATCATTTCGACGGTCTGAATTTCTTCGATCCGGACGGTTCGCCACCGAAATCCCTAAGCGAGGTGCTGCGCTGGCAGCTCGGTGGCGGCCGGGAGCGCGCGAGCTGGCCGGATTGGGTGCCGAGCCCGCATGCCGACACCCCGCCGCCGCGCGTTGAGGGCGCCAAGGTGCGGCTGTCGTTCGTCGGACATGCGAGCTGGCTGATCCAGACCGCCGGCCTCAATATTCTCGTCGATCCGGTGTGGTCGATGCGCGCTTCGCCGTTTTCCTGGGCCGGGCCGAAGCGGCACAACGATCCCGGCATCGCGTTCGACGCGCTGCCCAAGATCGATATCGTGCTGGTGTCGCACGGCCATTACGACCATCTCGATCTTGCGACCTTGTCGAGGCTCACGAAAGTGTTTTCACCACGCGTGATCACGCCGCTCGGCAACGACGTCACCATGCGCGATGCGGATGCCGCGATCAAAGCCGAAGCGTTCGACTGGAAGGACCGCGTCGAACTCGGCAACGGCGTTGCGGTGACGCTGGTGCCGACGCGGCATTGGTCGGCGCGCGGATTGTTCGACCGCAACAAGGCGCTGTGGGCGAGCTTCGTGCTGGAGACGCCCGCCGGCAAACTCTACATCGTCTGCGATTCCGGCTACGGCGACGGCAAGCATTTTCGTCGGGTCGCCGAGGCGCATGGCCCGCTGCGGCTGGCGATCCTCCCGATCGGCGCCTATGAGCCGCGCTGGTTCATGAAGGACCAGCACATGAATCCGTCGGATGCCGTGAAGGCGCTGGCCGACTGCGGCGCGCAGTCAGCACTGGCGCATCATCATGGCACGTTCCAGCTCACGGATGAAGCGATCGACGGGCCGGTGATCGCATTGGGCGAAGCGCTGGACGAGGCGAAGATTCCGCGCGAGCGGTTTGCGGCGCTGAAGCCCGGGCAGGTCGTGGAAATCTAATCGTCATTGCGAGGTGCTTCGCGGAGCCTGTCATCGGGCGCGCATTCGCGCGACCCGTTGGCTCGCAATGACGGCAGCATTATTCCTTCGGCTTGATCGCCCAGGACACGCTTACCGAAACCGACAACGTCTCTTCGCCTGGCGCCACCGAAGCCGGTGCGGCCATGCCGCCGGCGACCCTGCTGCGGAACATCGGCGTGGGCGGGCCTCCCTCGGAGATCGCGATCGGCGCGCCGAGCGTGACGCCGGCGGCTCTGGCGTAAATCTCCGCCTTGCGACGCGCATCCGCGATCGCCTGCTCGCGGGCTTCGTCCAGATGTTTTGAGGCCTGCGTTACCGTGAAGTTGATGCCGCCGATGTCGTTGGCGCCGGCGCCCACCAGCACGTCGATCACGTTCGCGACCTTGGCCACATCGCGAACCTTGATGGTGACACGGTTGCTGGCGCGGAAGCTGACGATGCCGGGTGCGCGCTCCGAGACCTTGGGCGACGTCGCATATTGCGGTTGCAGCGACAGCCGCGAGGTCTGGTAATCCTTCTCGTCGATCCCCGCACCCTTCAGCGCCAGCAGCACCTTGCCCATCGCCGCGTTGTTGGCGTCCGATGCCTCGCGCGCGGTCCTGGCATCCGACGTCACGCCACCATCGATCTGCGCTAGATCCGGCGGCACCGACACGTTGGCCTCGCCGGTCACGGAAATCGCCGATGGCGGCACCGTCTGCGCCGGCGCGGGCGTAGCGAGCAACGCCGCGGCGGTGGCGGCAAGCGCGAGTATTTGCTTCATGGGTCTTACTTCAGCGGCACATAGACGTTGATGACAAGCTTGTCCTCCGCCGTCTTCAGGGGATCGGTGATGTATTCCTCGATGAAAGTGTCTTTGGCTTCCAGTTTCTTGTCGTCGAGGTGATTGGTGATCGCCTCATAGGTGTTGTCCATGTTGTCGTAGGAGCCGCGATGGACAAACTTCAGGGCTTTGCCTTCGGGCGATTTGCCGATGCTCATGTCCTTGGTCAGGTTCTTCGGGTCCTGGTCGACCGGGATTTCGGCAAGGAAGGTAAAGCCGGTGTCGTCGGTCGAGGTGTAGACGATCATCGAATTGCCGGTCGACTTGATGCCCTGCTTGTCGAGCAGCGCGTTCAGCACCTTGAACGAATCGACCAGGGTGTCGAACGCCGTGTCCCAGGTGGCGGTGCCCTTCATGACCACCACTTTTTTCGGCTCCAGCGTGAATGTCTCGCCGAAGGGATCGGCGGTCTGAACGGTCGCGGCGGGTGGGGCCGCCGGTGTCTGGGCGGCCGCGGGCGGCGGCGAGGGGGCGACGGACGGGCTTGCCATCGGCGCGGGGGAGGTTCCCGGTGCCGGGGTTGCGGATGCCGCAGGCG
>JACDAG010000597.1 GCA_013695565.1 Bradyrhizobium sp. | reverse complement strand
GTGCAGCGCCAATGACGCGAATTCATCGGCCTGTCCGAGCCGGCGCGGGAACGGTATCGCCGCGGCGAGCGAATCCTGCGCTTCCTGCGGCAGATTGGCCAGCAGCGGCGTGAGGAACAGGCCCGGTGCAATGGTCAGGACGCGAATGCCGAACTGCGCCAGTTCGCGCGCGATCGGCAGCGTCATCGCGACGATGCCACCCTTGGAAGCCGAATAGGCGGATTGACCGATCTGGCCGTCATAGGCCGCGACCGACGCGGTCGAGATCACGACGCCGCGTTCGCCGGACGCCAGCGGCTCGAGCTTCGACATGTCAGCGGTGGCGAGCCGCAGCATGTTGAAGGAGCCGATCAGATTGACCTTGATGACGCGCTCGAAATCCCCAAGCGCCATCGGGCCTTCCTTGCCGATCACGCGCTTGGCGACGCCGATGCCGGCGCAATTGACCAGCACGCGCGCCGGGCCATGCGCCTTGGAAGCCGCGGCGACGGCGGCTTCCGCCGAGGCCGCATCGGAAACGTCGCAGACCACCGCAATGCCACCGATCTCGGCGGCAACGGTTTCGGCGAGCTTGGCGTTGAGATCGCATACCGCGACCTTGGCGCCTTGCGCCGCCAGCCGACGCGCGGTGGCGGCGCCCAATCCGGATGCACCACCGGTGACGATGGCGGCCTGGTCTTTCAACTGCATGGTATTCTCCCTGGCAAACTCTTCGAATTCAGGTCAGCGTGATCACCTGCGCCGGCGGCGCCGATGAATAAAGCGTCTCGATCAGCGCGCTGCGATGCTCGATCACCGCACGCTGGTTGATCGATCCCTTATCGGTGACTTCGCCGCGATCGATCGACAGCGGCGTATCGAACAGGATCGCGCGCATGATCCTCGTCGATGAGCCCGTCGCGCTCGCCAGCAGCTTCTGGAAGCATTCGCGGAACGCCGCGCGGATCAGCGGATCGGAAGCCGCGGCGGCGAGGTCGTTGGCGGGAAGTTTCGGGTTGATCAGACGGCAGCCGTCGAGATCGAGCACCACCAGCGCCGATAGTTCGTCGCGGTTGATGCCGGCAATCACGACGTCGCGCACCAGCGGCGCGCAGGCGGCAACGAAGCGTGCGCGCAACGGACCGACGCTGACCCAGGTGCCGCTGCCAAGCTTGAAATCCTCGCCGATGCGGCCGTCGAAATCGAAGCCGGCATCGAGATTATCGGGATCGACGGGTTTGAGCGCATCGCCGAACTTGTAGAAGCCTTCCTCATCGAAGGCGGCGGCGGTGAGTTCGGGCTGGCGCCAATAGCCCGGCGTGACGTTCGGCCCCTTGGCGCGGACTTCCAGCTTGCCGTTGTTGGGCAACAGCTTCGCATCGTTGCCCAATACTGGCAGGCCGACATGGCCGGAGCGGCTGGTGTCGGGACGTACCGACATGAAGAACGGCGAGGTCTCGGTGGCGCCGAGGCCGGTCAGCATCGGGACGCGAAACCCGGTCGCCTGCACCGCGAGTTCGTCGAGGCTGTTCCAGACGAACGGCGACAGTGCGGCGCCCGAGAAGAACATCGCATGCAGGTTTCCGAAGAATTTCGCACGCAGGGTGGAATCTTCGCGCAGATACGGCAGCAGCGATTCATAGCCTTTGGGCACGTTGAAATAGACCGTCGGCGAGATCTCGCGGAGATTGCGCACGGTCTCCTCGATGCCGCCCGGCATCGGCTTGCCCTCATCAAGATACATCGAGCCGCCATTGAACAACGTCAACCCGATATTGTGGTTGCCGCCGAACGTATGATTCCACGGCAGCCAGTCGACGATCACGGGCGGCTCGTCCATCAGGAACGCCAGCGTTTCGCGCAGCATCACCTGGTTGGCGCAGATCATCCGCTGGGTGTTGATGACGGCCTTGGGATTGCCGGTCGAGCCTGAGGTCAGCAGGAATTTTGCGATCGTATCCGGGCCGATGGCGTCGTGGGCCGCATCCAGGTGCGGATGTTCCGGCGTCGCTAGCAAATCCGACAGCAGCGTCACGTCGCGGCCGGGCACCGCGCCGCGGGTTGCGGCAATCTCGGTCCCCAATGAGACGTTGGCGACAAGCGCATCGGCGAATTTGCCGGCGTCGTCGGCGAAGACGAGGCCGGGTGTCAACAGCTTCATCAGGAAACTGAGCTTGCCGTAATCCCGTGACACCAGCGAATAGGCCGGCGATACCGGACAGAAGGGAATGCCAGCATAGAGCGCGCCGAATGCCAGCAGCGCATGATCGACCGAATTGCCGGACAGAATCACGATCGGCTTGTCGGCTGAAAGCCCGCGCGCCAGCAGCGCCGAGGCGATGCGCCGCGTCGAGACCAGCAGTTGCGCGTAGGTAATCTTGCGCCAGCCACCGCTTGCGTCGCGCTCGGCCATGAAGACGCGCTCGGGCGCCTCAACGGCCCAATGATGCAGGCGGTCGGTGAGGCGCACCGGGTAGTCGCCCAGCTTGAGTTTCGGCCGCAGATAGATGGTGCCGTCGTCGCGGCGGTCGACCGAGACATCGGGATTACCGAACGAAATCGCGCGCAACGGATGCGCGCCTCCGGTATGGTCGGCACCTTCAATCGGGGAAGACATGTCGGGCTTGGCGCTCATGTCAGGTCGGTTTCACCTTGGCGGTCTTGCGATCGAGAAATTCACGGATACGGCGCTTTGCCTCCTTGTCGCTCTGCGCCACGGTGGCCATCAGCGATTCCATCAAGAGACCGGCCTGCGGATTGGCCTCGGCGATCATCGGCAACGCCTGCAACACCGCAAAATTGGTCAGCGGCGCGTTGGCCGCGACACGTTCAGCCAGTTCCATGGCCTTGGGCAGCGCGCCACCGGCTTCGGTGAGATATTGCGAGAAACCGTAGGCCGCCCCCTCGGTTGCGGAATAGACCCGCCCCGTCAGCATCATGTCGGTCATCCGCGCCACGCCAATGAGCCGCGG
>JACDAG010000570.1 GCA_013695565.1 Bradyrhizobium sp. | reverse complement strand
AACGGCGCACGCTTGCGCGCAAGCTGCTCGACCAGGGCAAATTCCTGACCGCGTACCAGGTGATCCAGCCCGCGGCAGCGCCGGCCAACGAATATTACCGGTCCGACTATCATTTCATGTGCGGCTGGATCGCGTTGCGCTACCTCGACGAGCCCGTCAGCGCGCGGGCGCATTTCGCCCGCATCGACGAAGGCCAGACCAATCCCACCGTGCTGGCGCGGGCGAATTACTGGCGCGGGCGCGTAGCCGAAGCCCTCGGCGACAATGATGCGATGCGTGCTGCTTACGAAGCGGCGGCGCGCTATCCGACCGCCTATTATGGTCAGCTCGCGCACGCAAAACTCGGCCGCAACCAGATCGAATTGCGTGTCCCCTCACCGGTTCTGGCGGCTGTCGACGCCTCCGCCACGGACGAGCGCGTGCGCGCCGCCGATATGCTCTATGAGATCGGCGAACGCGATGTCGTGCTGTATTTCGTCACCGATCTCGGCGAGCAGAGTTCCGATGTGGCGCTGCTCGAAGCGCTCGGCGAGCTCACCGGCCGCCGCAACGATGCCCGCGCGATGCTGCAGATCGGCAAGCCATCGCTCGGCCGCGGGCTGGCGCTCGACCATTACGCATTCCCGACCATCGGGATTCCGCCGCACAGGCAGATTGCGCCCGAAATCGAGCACAGCATGATCTATTCGGTGGCGCGTACCGAAAGCGCGTTCGACCAGCGCGACAAGTCAGCAGCCAATGCGGTCGGGTTGAAGCAGATCACGCCGGAAGCCGGACGCGATACCGCCAAGCGCTTTGGCGTCAAATATGATTGGGAGCGGATGGTCTCCGATCCCGTCTACAACACGCAAATGGGCGCCGGCGAACTCAGCGCGCTTCTGAGCGAATACAAGGGCTCGCACATCATGACCTTTGCCGGCTACAACGCCGGCCGGGGCCGGATCCGCGACTGGCTCAAGGCGTATGGCGACCCGCGCGACCCCAAGGTCGATCCGGTCGACTGGGTCGAGCGCATCCCGTTTTCGGAGACGCGAAACTACGTCCAGCGTGTAATCGAGAATCTGGCGGTCTACCGCGTGCGGTTTGACAACGGCACGGCGGTGGCAACGAAGAGCGACCAGCGCGTCGTAACGCAGGAGACCAATGCGGCGCCGGTGGCTCCAGCGGGCGCAGCGCAATAAGCTTACGTCGCCCCGGCCTTGAGCCGGGGCCCATACTCCGCGGCCGTTGTAATTATAGGCAAGGTCCGCCGGCTTTTTTACCGATAGATCACGCGGTATGGGGTCCCGGCTCAAGGCCGGGACGACGAGGATATTGCATCCCCTGACGTGGCGGCCTTGACACCACACCCTGCCATCAGCGTCGGCGCTCAGCGACAGCACCGACTAGGTCCATGGATTTCCACCCATGTGGAACTGCTTGTCATGTCGTAGCAGCCACCGCACAAGACCTTTGGCTGAAGGTGCTCCAATGCATGATCAACCCATTCGCCGCCGGTAGCCTTGACCCTCTTTTCGCAGAAGAGCACCAGGCATCCGGCCGCGCATTCTCAGGATCATCAGTCGTCCAGAAAAAGCCAACCCGCTCATGGCTCAGAAGGCCTTCGGCTATATGTTGGCACACCAGAGTGCTCTGCTGCGAGCCATGAATGTCGCACCGAACGGTGTTCATCCGGTCTCTCCAGGTGCGTCAACGGTGCCGTCAATCCACCTTGACGTTGGCGGCCTTGATCATCGGCCACCACTTCGCGATTTCGGCCTTCTGCCATTCACCGAGCGCCTCCGGAGAGAGCTTGTCCTTCGGCGTCATTTGCAGGCCGAGATTTTCGAGCTGCTTGCGCACCGCCGGATCGTTCAACGCCTCGACGGCGGCGGCGTTCAGCTTGGTGACGATCTCCTTGGGCGTGCCCTTCGGCGCCCACAAGCCCGACCACAGCGTCATGTGAAATCCGGGCAGGCCTGCCTCGTCGGCGGTCGGGATGTCGGAGGCGGATTCGGAGCGCTTGGTATCGGTGACGGCATAGCCGCGGATGGTTCCGGCGCGTACCTGATTGATGGAATTGGAGAGCTGATCGACGATCAGGTCGATCTGGCCGGCGACGAGGTCGTTCATCGCGGGACCCGTGCCGCGATACGGTACATATTGCAGCTTGATGCCGGTGATGTTCTCGAAATAGAGCCCGGCGATGTGGCTGCCCGATCCGGCCCCCGCGGTGCCGGCGGCCGCCGGCTCAGGCCTCGCCTTCAGCCACGCCAGCAATTCGCCCAGCGACTTCGCCGGAACCGCGTTCTTGCTGACGACGATCATCGTGTTGCTCGGCAGCAGCGCCACCGGCTCGAGATCGGTGACGAGGTCGTAGCCGAGCTTGTAGATCGCGCCATTGGCCACATGGGTGCCGAGATGGCCGAAGCTGATGGTGTAGCCATCCGGGGCCGAGCGCACCGCGCGGCCGACGCCGATCGAACCGCCTGCGCCGGTCACATTCTCGATCTGGACCGTCTCGCCGAGCGTCGTCTTCATGCGCTCGGCCAGAATCCGCGCCATCACGTCGGAAGGCCCGCCGGCGGAGAACGGCACGATGATGGTGATGGGACGCGATGGATAATTCTGCGCGGCCGCTGCGCCGCCGAATGCCAGTACCGCAAGCACACCCAGAACCAACTTCCGCATCATGAACTCCCTCGACAACATTTAACCACCGTCATTGCCTGCGACAAACGCAAAGCGTTTGTGCAAGGGAGCGAAGCGACGAAGCAAGCCACACTTCCGATGCCGCCCTATGGATTGCTTCGCTTCGCTCGCAATGACGGTCGATAGTTTCGCATGGCCTACAGTTTCGCGTAGTCGATCGGCTGGTGACGATCGAGCGTGCGCGTGACCGGCGGCAATGGATACTTAAGCCCTGTCGCGCAATTGAACAGCATCACGCTATCATTTTTTGAAACACGGCCGTCGGCCAGGCTTTGCTGGTAGGCAGCATAGGTCGCAGCTCCCTCCGGACACAACAGCAGGCCTTCCTCGCGTGCGACTTCGTTGAGTGCAGCAGAAATCTTCTCGTCATCGACCGCAATGGCGAAACCCTTGCTCTCGCGCACCGCGCGCAGGATCAGAAAATCTCCGACCGCCTGCGGCACGCGAATTCCCGACGCGATGGTGTGCGCATCTTCCCAGCGCGTCGCGTGCTCGACCCCTGCGTCATAGGCCCGCACCATCGGCGCGCAGCCCGACGCCTGCACCGCCACCATCCGCGGGCGTTTGGAGCCGATGAAGCCGATCGCTTCCAATTCGGCGAACGCCTTCCACATCCCGATCAGGCCGGTGCCGCCGCCGGTCGGATAGAAGATCACGTCGGGGACTTCCCAGCCGAGCTGTTCGGCGAGCTCCAACCCCATCGTCTTCTTGCCTTCGATCCGGTACGGCTCCTTCAGCGTGGAAGTGTCGAACCAGCCGGCTTTCGCCTTGCCCTCGCCGACGATCTTGCCGCAGTCATCGATCAGGCCGTTGACCCGATAGACCGTGGCGCCCTGCAGCTCGATCTCGCTGACATTCACTTCCGGCGTATCGGCCGGGCAGAAGATCGTGGTCTTGATGCCGCACGACGTCGCGTAGGCCGCCAGCGCCGCGCCGGCATTGCCGTTGGTCGGCATCGCCATGTGCTTGATGCCGAGCGCGTTGCCCATCGACACCGCCATCACGAGGCCACGGGCCTTGAACGATCCGGTCGGCAGCCGGCCTTCGTCTTTCACGATGATCTCAGCCCCGCCAGCCTTCTTGCCGAGTTTTGGCAGTCGGATCAGCGGTGTCATCGCTTCGCCAAGACTGACGATATCGGTCACCTTGCGCACCGGCAGCAGCTCGCGGTAGCGCCACATGTCGGCCGGCCGCTGCGCCAGCGCGTCTTTTGTCAAAGCCTTCTTCACGCCGGCAAGGTCGTAACGCACCAAGAGCGGCTTGTTCGCCTTCGAGAGATTGTGGATCTGGTCGGCGGGATAATGATCGCCTTCCATCGCGCATTCGAGATGGGTCACGAACGTCGGACGTTCGATGGTCAGGTTGTCGTTGTCTTTCACGGGGCCGTTTCTTTCTTGTTCAAATGGTCTAGTTATCCGTCATTGCGAGGAGCGAAGCGACGAAGCAATCCATAGCGCCGCGAGCGGATGGGTGGATTGCTTCGCTTCGCTCGCAATGACGCCTGAGCTACATATTCAGCACCCGCCCATAGGCATCCAGCACCGCTTCCTTCATCATTTCAGACAGCGTCGGATGCGGGAAGATGGTGTGCATCAGCTCTTCCTCGGTGGTCTCGAGATTCATCGCGACCACATAGCCCTGGATCAATTCGGTGACCTCGGCGCCGACCATGTGGGCACCGAGCAACTGGCCGGTCCTCTTGTCGAAGATCACCTTGACCAGGCCCTGGTCCTCGCCGAGCGCGATCGCTTTGCCATTGCCGACGAAGGGGAAACGGCCGACGCGGATTTCGCGGCCGCCTTCTTTGGCTTTTGCCTCAGTGAGGCCGACCGAAGCGATCTGCGGGTGGCAATAGGTGCAGCCGGGAATGAGGTTCTTGTCCATGGCATGCGGATGCAGGCCCTTGATGGCCTCGATGCAGATGACGCCTTCATGCTCCGCCTTGTGCGCCAGCATCGGCGGACCCGCGACATCGCCGATGGCGTAGATGCCTGATACGTTGGTCTTGCAGAAGCCGTCGACCACGATGCAGCCGCGGTCGGTTTTGACGCCGAGCTTTTCCAGACCGAGATTTTCGATATTGCCGACGACGCCGACGGCGGAGATCACCCGCTCGAACTCCACCGCCTGCGGCTTGCCCTTGCCGTCGTCGATAGTCGCGATGACGCTATCGCTCTTCTTGTCGAGTTTTGTGACTTTGGTATTGGTGAGCAGCTTGATGCCCTGCTTCTCGAACGCCTTGTGGGCGAATTTCGATATCTCGGTGTCTTCCACCGGCAGGATCTGCGGCAGCACTTCCACGACGGTCACTTCGGCGCCCATGGTGCGGAAGAACGAAGCGAACTCCATGCCGATCGCGCCGGAGCCGACCACCAACATCGATTTCGGCATCTTGTCCGGCACCATCGCCTCGAAATAGGTCCAGACCAGTTTCTTGTCGGGTTCCAGCCCCGGCAACACCCGTGGCCGTGCGCCGGTCGCGACGATGATGTGCTTGGCCTGATAGGCCCCCTCGCCCAGCGTGCCCTTGGGCGCCTCGACCGCGGATTTCTTTACGGTGACCTTGCCGGGCGCATCGATCGACGCGTCGCCCCAGATGATCGAAACCTTGTTCTTCTTCATCAGGAAGCCGACGCCGTCATTGAGGCGCTTTGAGACGCCGCGCGAGCGCTGCACCACCGCCTTCGGATCGTACGAGATATTCTCGGCCGACAGGCCGTAATCCTTGGCGTGCTGCATGTAGTGGTAGATTTCCGCCGAGCGTAACAGCGCCTTGGTCGGGATGCAGCCCCAGTTCAGGCAGATGCCGCCGAGATACGATTTCTCGACGATCGCGGTCTTGAAGCCGAGCTGGGCGGCGCGGATCGCCGTGACGTAACCGCCGGGGCCGGAGCCGATGATGATGACGTCGAAGGATGTGTCGGCCATGCTTTTCTCGCTCTTATCGTGCGATCGGATCGACTGCTTGTCCCGTCATTGCGAGCGTAGCAAAGCAATCCAGGGCCGCACAGGAAGTCTGGATTGCTTCGTTGCAAGTGCTCCTCGCAATGACGGCGGGCGTCATTCGTGTCACACCATCATCATCACGGGATTTTCGATCAGCATCTTGAAGGCGCCGATCAGTTCGGCGCCGAGCGCGCCGTCGACGGCACGGTGGTCGCAGGACAGAGTCACGCTCATGATATGGGCGGCCTCGATCTTGCCGGCCCGCACCACCGCGCGTTCCTCGCTGGTGCCGACCGCCAGGATCGTGGCATGCGGCGGGTTGATCACGGCGGTAAAGTCCTTGATGCCGAACATGCCGAGATTGGACACCGCCGTGGTGCCACCCTGGTACTCTTCCGGCTTCAGTTTTCGCGAGCGGGCGCGCGCGGCAAAATCCTTCATCTCGGCAGAGATGGTCGAGAGCGATTTGGTCTCGGCCTTGCGGATGATCGGCGTGATCAGGCCACCGGGCATCGCCACGGCGACGCCGATGTCGGAATGCTTGTGCTTGAGCATGCCGCTTTCGGTCCAGCTGACGTTGCAATTCGGAATCCGCTGCAGCGCGATCGCCATCGCCTTGATGACGAAATCGTTGACCGAGAGCTTGTAGAGCGGCTTCTTCTCCTTGTCCTTGGGCGCGGTGGCGTTGATCTCCTCGCGCGCGGCGAGAAGCTTGCCGATGTCGCAGTCCATCGTCAGGTAGAAATGCGGCACGGTCTGCACCGACGCCGTCAGGCGCTGCGCGATGGTGCGGCGCATGCCGTCATGCGGTACGACGTCGTAGGAGCCGGGCTCGAACAGGGCGAGAATCTGCTTGTCCGACATCGACGGTGCGACGCTTGGTCCGGCCGCGGGCGCGGCGGCCGGCGCCTTCAGGCCCTTGCCGGATTTGGCTTCCGCAACGTCGCGCGCGACGATCCGGCCGTGCGGACCCGAGCCGTTGATGCGTCCGATCTCAATGCCGGCTTCCTTGGCGAGGCGCCGGGCGAGCGGTGACGAGAACACGCGGGCGTGGCCATTGGTTTGCGGAGCGGAAGCTGCCGCCTGCGGCGCGGCAGCCTGCGTTGGCCCGGTT
>JACDAG010000564.1 GCA_013695565.1 Bradyrhizobium sp. | reverse complement strand
AAACCGGCCGGATCGGCATGATCTTCCTGCGGCCCCGGACCGGCGAGACCTTGCGGCTGTCGGGCCGGGCCGAGATCTTCGACGATGCTGAACTATTGGCGAGTCTCGGCAAGCAAGGCCGCCCGGCGCTGCTGGCGATCCGCATCCATATCGAACGCGCCTATTTCCACTGCGCGCGCTCGGTGCTGCGCTCGCATCTCTGGCAACCCGAGCATTGGCCGGAACCCAAGCGCATCTCGTTCGGCAAAGTCTTCGCGGCGCGCACCGGCGGCGATGCTGACCAGGCCGCAAAGATCGATGCCTTTGTCGAGCAGGGATACACCACCAATCTGTGGTCGAATGGTTGACGCGCGGGTTTACAAAAAGCTCTGCGGATCGACGTCGATCTCGAGCTTGAGATTGCCCTTGGTCTTCGGCGCCGCCGCCAGCCATTCGCGCAGATAGTCCGACAGATCGACATTGCGCAGCGACTTCACCAGAAGCCGAAAACGATAGCGGCCCTTGATGACCGCGAGCGGCGCTTCGGCCGGACCCAGCACCTGGATGCGCTCGTCGATCGGCGCGATGGCGGCGAGTTTGCGCGCAAACCCCTCAGCAGTGGGGCGATCGCCGGCGGAAATGATCAGGCTCGCGAGCCGGCCGAACGGCGGATAGCCGGATTTTTCGCGCGCCTCGATCTCGCTGGCATAGAACGCTTCGCGATCAGCAGCGACCAGCGCCTTCATCACGGGATGATCGGGCTGATGGGTCTGCAGATAGCCGATGCCGCGGCCCTGGTCGCGGCCGGCGCGGCCGATCACCTGATTGAGCAATTGAAACGTCCGCTCGGCCGCGCGCGGATCGCCATTGCTTAGGCCCAAATCCGCATCGACGACGCCGACCAGATTGAGCCGCGGGAAATTATGTCCCTTCGCCACCAATTGCGTGCCGATGATGATATCGACGCGGCCTTCGGCGATTTCATTGAGCTCGCTGCGCATGGTCTCGATCGAGGTGATCAGATCGCTCGACAGCACCATGGTGCGCGCGTTCGGAAACAGCTGCGCGGCTTCCTCCTGCAGCCGTTCGACGCCTGGCCCGATCGCGGCCAGCGATTCCTCGGCGGCGCAATGCGGACAGATGTTCGGGCGCGGCATCGAGAAGCCGCAATGGTGACAGACCAGCCGTTGGCGAAACCGATGGTCCACCAGCCAGGCGTCGCAGATCGTGCAGGCGAAGCGATGCCCGCAGGCGCGACATAGCGTCAGCGGCGCGTAACCGCGGCGGTTGAGAAACAGCAGCGCCTGCTCGCGCTTCTCGATCGCCTGCCCGATATAGTCGGCGAGCCGCGGCGAGACGAAGCGGCCGCGCGGCGGCGGCTCGCGGCGAAGATCAATGGCCTCGATATGCGGCATGTGCTGGCCACCGAACCGCGACGGCAGCGCGACGCGCTGGTAGCGGCCCTTGCGCGCATTCACTTCGGTCTCTATCGACGGCGTCGCCGACGCCAGGATGATCGGAATTTTGGCGATATGCGCGCGCACCACCGCCATGTCGCGTGCATGATAATGCGCGCCGTCATCCTGCTTGTAGGCCTGGTCGTGCTCCTCATCGACGATGATCAGGCCCAGATCGGCGTAGGGAAGAAACAACGCCGAGCGCGCGCCGACCACGACCGGCGCTTCACCGGCCGCAATCGCGGCCCAGTTGCGCGCGCGGGTGCGCGGCGTTAGCTCCGAATGCCACTCCAAAGGACGCACGCCGAAACGCAGCGCGAAGCGATCGAGGAATTGCCCGGTCAGCGCGATCTCCGGCATCAGGATCAGCGTCTGCTTGCCGCGGCGGATGGTTTCGGCAATCGCCTCGAAATAGACTTCGGTCTTGCCCGAACCCGTGACGCCATCGAGCAGCGCGACATGAAAGCTGCCATTCGCCGCCAGTGTGCGCATCGCATCCACAGCGGTGCGCTGCTGGTGCGAGAATTCCGGCTGGGCGAAAGACGGATCAGGTGCCGGCGGCGCCAGCGGCGGCGGCATCGCCTCCACATGAAGCGTGCCTTCATCGACCAGCCCGTCGATCACGCCCGAACTCACCCTGG
>JACDAG010000557.1 GCA_013695565.1 Bradyrhizobium sp. | reverse complement strand
CATCCGATCTTCCAGTGGCTCGACTATCGCTACAACGACTATGGCGGCTTCGCCAAGATCACCGACGACCGGGTGATCGGCGGCTTTCGCAATCGGTTCGTTGCCGGCGTCAATGTTCTCAACGGCGCTATCGAGGCGCGGCAATTCGTCAATATCGGCGGGCAGAAGGGAACGCCAACATCTTCCCTTTTGCAAAGGCCGGAAAACTATACGGCGTATGCGGAAAACTCGTTCTATTTCGTGCCGAACGTCGCGTTCGTGGCCGGCGCGCAACATCTCTTTGCGGTGCGTGACCAGCAGGTCAACTACTCCACCAATGGCGACGTCAACGGCCGCAGCGCGTTCAGCCTGTTGAGTCCCAAGGTCGGTTTGCTGTGGGATGTCGATCCGACATGGCAGGTGTTCGGCAACATTTCGCGTAGCGCCGAGGTGCCGAGTTTTGGAGAGAGCGTCAGCCCGAATTTTCTGAACCCGAACCTGCCGACCGTCCGGTTCTTCCAGATCCGGCCGCAGATCACGACGACTTACGAAATCGGCACGCGCGGCAACCGTCCCGACTTCAAATGGGAGCTGGTTGGTTATCGGGCCAACATTCGCGATGAACTGCAATGTCAGTACAGCTCGTTCGGCAATTGCAACGTCACCAACCTGCCTCGCACGATTCATCAGGGCATCGAGGCCGGCGCGGGTGCTGCGATCTTCAGGAATATCTTCGTGGCCGCGGGAACTCCCGACAGGATCTGGCTCAATCTCGCCTACACCTTCAACGATTTCCGCTTCGACAACGACCCGACCTTCGGCGACAACCAGTTGCCCGGTGCTCCCCGTCATTATTTGCGGGCCGAACTGCTCTACAAGCATCCGACTGGAATTTATGTCGGCCCCAATGTCGAATGGGTACCGGAATCCTACTATGTGGATAGCGCCAACACGCTGAAGACCTCGGCCTATGCGCTCGTGGGGTTGAAGGCCGGCGTCGACAATGGCGGCACCTATTCGATGTATATCGAGGCTCGAAACATCGCCAACAAGGCTTACATCAGCTCCGTCAGCATCATCGACAGGGCCAATCCGGCCTTGCCGTTGTTCGAGCCCGGGACTGGTCGCGCCGTGTATGCGGGCGTAAAAGCGCGCTGGTGATTGATTGCGATTCCCGGCGCGCACGCGTTGCGCCGGTTGCCAGATTTGAGACGCCGTTCGCGGACGCAAGCCGCAACAGAAACCAAGGAAAATCTAAGGAAAATCCGATGCGCTCCTTCTCCCGTACCGTTGCCTGCGCCATTTTCGTGGCCGCGCTGTTCGTCACCCCCTTGCATGCCCAGGAGGTCAAGGCCGGTGACCTCGTGATGACCCAGGCCTGGAGCCGCGCCACACCGGGCGGCGCCAAGATCGCGGGCGGATACCTCACCATCGAGAACAAGGGCTCGACGCCCGATCGGCTGCTCAAGGGTGCGGCCGACATCTCCGGCAAGATCGAAGTCCACGAGATGGCCATGAACAACGGCGTGATGACGATGCGTGAGCTCGACAAGGGGCTCGCCATCGAACCCGGCAAGACCGTCAAGCTTGCGCCGGGCGGCTATCATCTGATGCTGATGGATCTCAAGGGCCCGCTCAAGCAGGGCGACAAGGTGCCGGTGACGCTCGAGTTCGAAAAAGCCGGCAAGGTGAAACTGTCGCTCGACGTACAGGGTGTCGGCGCGCAGGCGCCCGGAGGCGCAAGCGGGCACGATCATTCCGGTATGAAGAAGATGTGATGGCAATGCGTGTATCGCGCCACACTTGGGTTGGTTACCGGCTCTGGTCACGTCTTGGCGCGGGTATTGTCAGCATGGCATGGCTTTCAATGGCATGGCTTTCAATAACATGGCTTTCAATGGCATGGCTTTCATGCCTGGTGGCAGGACCGACGGCCGCCGTCGCAGGCGACGATGATTTCTTCACGCATCTTCACACCGACAAGGCGATGGCAAACGTCACGGTTTCGCCGGGCCGTGCCGGGCCGGTCGATATTTCGATTCAGCTCGAAACGGTGGAAGAGAAGCCGCTCTTCGCCAAAGCCGTGTCCGTCACACTCTCCAATCCGCAATCGGGATCGGGTCGTCAGACCGTCGAGGCCACGCGTATCAGTGACGACAGGTGGCAGGTCAGGACGTCAATTCCGGTATCCGGCCAGTGGATGCTGGGGGTTGGCATTTCCGTTTCCGATGGCGACAAGATCAGTATTGAGGCGCCGATCCTGATCGGAGCGTCGGCGGCTGCTACAGGGGACGCCACGGTGGATGGCAAGGGCGGCGCAGCCCAACGCCACCGCCATTGATGCAAGAGATGTCAGATCATTCCACGAGGTCGAAGATGTCGAAATCAGGTTTTCTCGTTGTCGTAGCGCTTCTCGCCACGACTGCCGCGAACGCGCATGTTACGCTGGAGAAGCGCGAGGCGGCCGTTGGCAGTTATTACAAGGCGGTATTGGCCGTGCCGCATGGTTGCGCGGGATCGGCGACTGTCAAAGTTCGCGTGCAGGTCCCGGAAGGTGTCATTGGGATCAAGCCGATGCCGAAGCCAGGCTGGAGTCTCGAGACGATCAAGGGCAAGTACGCCGTCCAATACGAGCTTCACGGCAGTAAATTATCCGAAGGCGTCAAGGAAGTGGTGTGGAGCGGCGGCAAGCTGGCCGACGACAATTACGACGAATTCGTTTTCACCAGTTTTCTCACCACCAGCCTGAAGCCGAACACCACGCTGTATTTTCCGGTGGTGCAGGAATGCGAGCAGGGCGTCAGCCGCTGGATCGATATTCCAAAGGAGGGGACTTCCGGGGGCCATGGACATGACAGCAAGTCGCCGGCGCCGGGCGTCAAGCTGATCTCGAAGCCATAAATTCGATGCCGCGCGTCATCGCGGGCTTTGCGGCACTGCTGCTGGCGCTCTGTCTTGCAACTGATGCGTTTGCCCATGCGTCGCTGGTATCTGCCGAACCTGCCGATGGCAGCGTTGTGGCAGGCTCGCCAAAGACCCTGCAACTGCAGTTCAACGAAAGCGTGTCACCGGCTGTTGTCAGCCTGATCGACGCCACGGGCAAGACGCGCGCCGTCACCGTTCGTGCCGTCGATCAGTCCGTCGTTATCGTATTGCCGGACGATTTGCCGCCGGGGACTCAGGTCGTCAGCTATCGCGTGGTCTCGCAGGACGGGCATCCGGTCGCGGGATCGCTGGTGTTTTCGATCGGCGCTGTCACGGCCAATGTTGCCAAATCGAATGCCGGGCCGGTTGCCGTCCTGATCTGGCTGGCTCGGATCGGGGTTTACATCGGTCTGTTTGCAGGCATCGGCGGCGTATTCTTTGCCGCATGGATCGGGCAGGGCTCCGGCGGTGCGCGCGTGATCACGGGGGCGCTTGCTGTCGGTCTCGTCAGTGCGGCGGCATCATTGGGCCTGCAGGGTATCGACCTGCTCGACCTTCCGCTCCGCGGCCTTGCGACATCGGCGCCGTGGACCAGCGCGCTGGCAACCAGCTTCGGGCCGTCACTGCTGGTTGCGATCGCGTCGATGATGGTCGCTCGGCTTGCGTGGCGCAGCCCGACCATGACAATCGCCCGGGTGTTGACAGTCGTGGCCATGGCAGGCGTCGGGCTCTCGCTGGCAACCAGCGGACACGCCGCGACGGCTTCACCGAGATGGCTGACGTCGTCTGCCATGTTCGTCCACGGCGTGGCGATCGCCTTTTGGGTCGGCGCGCTCGCGCC
>JACDAG010000554.1 GCA_013695565.1 Bradyrhizobium sp. | reverse complement strand
GCCGAAAGCAATGCAATACGCTTGGACATTGATCGTCTCCCGATGGTTGAATTGACCGGCGGATGTCCGCCGGAGATCGCGGTAACGACAGCGGCGGAAACCGGATGGTTCGACTGCGCCGTCGTTGGCCGAGCTACGGGAGGTTTTTCGGCCAGTTTCGGCGGATAATTTATCGTGATGGCTGAAACTTTTTAGAACGCGATCCGTGCGGGTATTTCCGGGTCGTCCCGGCCTGGTGCGCGATTGCCCGCAGGGGCCGGGGTCCAGCACGCCGCGACTTATCCGCGTCATTGCGAGCGCAGCGAAGCAATCCATCGTGCCGCCAGTTGAGAGGTGGATTGCTTCGCTGCGCTCGCAATGACGGCTGGATATGATTTCGCATTCTCGCGGTCCAATGCGCCCGATCTACGCATTTAGACGAACGCTTCCAGCGTCTCCTTCACCGGCTCATCCGCCAAGTCCGCGCGATCGAGGCACACCGTGATTCCGACCTTGCCGAGCGCATGCGGGATTGGCGGGCTGAATTTGGAGACGCCGACGGTGATGGTGTCGATCAAAGCGAAGCGCCGCAGCAGGCCGGTCGCAACCGCCTCGCCGAGCGCTTCCAGCGTTTGATATTTCGTCGCGCCGGCGAGACTCACGGCAGCGTCCACCACGGCATCGTAGCGGATCGATGCATCCAGTTGGTCGTCCCGGTGCGTCGGCGCCGCCTTCAACGTTGCATCGATGTCGAAGGTGAATTTCTGACCGAGACTGCGTTCTTCCGCGAACAGGCCGTGATATCCGAAGGTCTGCAATCCGGCGATCTGGATGGTCGTCAACATTGGGCCGCTCCTTCATGAGAAGGTGGATCGGATTATCCGATTGCCCAGGCGCGCGGCGGAATTCCTCGCGCTTCCCGATGGTGCCCCATCTGCGACGCCAGTCGCGCGAGACGGCTGATATAGCGGCAGAATTGGCCGAACTCAAGTGCGCGCAGAGTCTTCCTGCTCGCCTCCGGGCAGCCGACGATGTGTTAGGCTTGGCAGAGCCGCTTCCGCGCAATCACCGCGTCGAACGGCTTCGGAGCGCTGCAATGACGGTTGAACTCTACGGTTACCAGTACAGTGTTTACAGCTGGATTGCCCGTTTCGCGCTCGAAGAAAAGGGAGCGGACTACCGATGGATCGAAATCAATCCCTTCGCTCCCGATGTCCCGGAAAGCTATCTGGCGCTGCATCCTTTCAAGCGCGTGCCGACGCTCGTTCATGACGATTTCCAGATCTACGAGACGGGCGCGATCACACGCTATCTCGACGAGGCCTTTCCGGGCCCCCGCCTGCAGCCCACCGACCCGCGCCATCGCGCCCGCTGCAGCCAGTTCGTCTCCATCGTTGACAGCTATGTTTACTGGCCATTCGTGCGCCAGGTATTTTCGCATCGTGTCTTTCGGCCGCTGCTCGGGCGTCCGTCGGACAGCACAGAGGTACAAAGCGGCTTGGAAACAGCGCCTGCGGTGCTTGCCGCTTTGGAGCGGCTTGTGGCCGACACCGAATATCTCTGCGGTGCAGACCTATCGCTGGCCGACATCCATCTCGCGCCTGTCATCGGATATTTCGCGATGGCGGAGGAAGGCGACGCCCTCCTGAAAAGCCATCGCAAGCTCAGCGATTGGTGGGCGACGGTGTCAGCACGGCCCGCGTATCGCGCCACCAGGCCGCAATTACCTGCGTGACCGGTGTTATGAAGAAAGACCCGTAGCCCGGATGGAGCGAAACGAAATCCGGGGCTGTCGCATCAGCTGACGGACTTTTCCCGGATTGCGCTTCGCTCCATCCGGGCTACAGGGAACGCAATCAATCCCGGTTCGCCGGCGTCTGGATGAAGCCGCGATTATGCGTCGGGCTGATCAGGATTTCGTTCATGCAGACCCGCGCGGGCATGCCGGCGACGAAGGCGATGGTGCGGCCGCAATCCTCGGGCTGCAGCATCTTGGCCTGTTCGGCTTCGCTCGGCACCACCGGGCGCAATTTCAGGATCGGGGTGGCGACTTCGCCGGGCGACAGGCAGCAGGCACGCAAGCCATTGACGCATTCGTCCATGTTGAAGGAATGGGTCAGCGCCAGCACCGCATGCTTGGTCGTGGTGTAGGCCGGGCCCGGCATCTTGGAAACATGACGGCCGGCCCAGGACGCGACGTTGATGATGCATCCGTCCTTTTGTTTTCTCATCGCCGGCAATACCGCGCGCATGCAATAGAGCACGCCGTTGAGATTGATCTCGACCACCTTGTCCCAGCCGTCGAGCTCCATGTCGGCCCAGCTTCGTTTTGGCACGTTGAGGCCGGCGCTGTTGACGAGCAGGTCGATCTGGCCGTGCTTGACCAGTATCTGGTCGGCGGCCTTGTTGACATCGGCCTTGCTGCTGACATCGAGCGCGATCGCCTCGGCCTTGCCGCCCTTTTTGGTGATGTTCGCCACCACCCGATCCAGTTCCTGCTGGCGGCGGCCGGAAATCACGACAATCCAGCCATCGGCCGCGAGGAATTCCGCCCCGGACTCGCCAATACCGCTGCCGCCACCGGTCACCCAGGCCACGCGTTTCCCGTTATTTGACATGCAAACTGTCTCCGTTGCTTTGTGAGGGGCCTTTTTGCTAATCCAGCCGAAATTTCGATGGCTACGCCCCCCAGGGAATGTTGCATGAACACCACTGCCAGCGCCAACCTGTTTTCCCGCCTGTTCGATAATCTCGACGATCCCGCGCGGCTCGCGATCGAGATGCTCGATGGCACGCGCATCAGCTATGCCGATTTGATTGCCCGTGCCGGCCAGATGGCGAATGTGCTGGTGGCGCGCGGCGTCAAACCGGGCGATCGCGTTGCCGCGCAAACCGAAAAGTCCGTGCCGGCGCTGGTGCTGTATCTCGCCGCGGTGCGCGCAGGTGCGGTGTATCTGCCGCTCAACACCGCCTATACGCTGAACGAACTGGAATATTTCATCACCGACGCCGAGCCGTCGCTGGTGGTGTGCGATCCTTCCAAGCGTGATGGCATCGGCGCGATTGCGGCCAAGGTCAAAGCCAAGGTCGAGACGCTTGGACCCGACGGCAAGGGATCGCTGACGGATGCGGCCGCCTCGGCGGATGCGGTGTTCGCAACGGTTGCCCGCGCCAACGACGATCTTGCCGCCATCCTCTACACGTCGGGCACCACGGGCCGCTCCAAGGGCGCGATGCTGACGCACGATAATCTGGCGTCGAACTCCTACAGCCTGGTCGACTATTGGCGCTTCACCAAAAACGACGTGCTGATCCACGCGCTGCCGATCTATCATACCCACGGCCTGTTCGTGGCGAGCAACGTCACCCTGTTCGCGCGCGCCTCGATGATCTTCCTGCCGAAGCTCGATCCCGAATTGATGATCAAGCTGATGGCGCGTGCCACCGTCCTGATGGGCGTGCCTACCTTCTACACGCGGCTGTTGCAGAGCCCCTCGCTGACGAAGGAAACGACAAAACACATGCGGCTGTTCATTTCGGGCTCGGCACCGCTGCTCGCCGACACCCATCGCGAATGGTCGGCGCGTACGGGTTTTGCCATCCTCGAACGCTACGGCATGACCGAAACCAACATGAACACCTCGAATCCTTATGACGGCGACCGCGTGCCCGGCGCCGTCGGCCTGCCGTTGCCCGGCGTCTCCGTGCGCGTC
>JACDAG010000553.1 GCA_013695565.1 Bradyrhizobium sp. | reverse complement strand
TCGCGATCGGCGGCATCGGCTTCGTCGTGTGGGCGCATCACATGTACACGGTCGGCATGTCGACCGGCGCGCAGGCCTACTTCATCGCCGCCACCATGGTGATCGCGGTGCCGACCGGGGTGAAGATATTCTCGTGGATCGCCACCATGTGGGGCGGCTCGATCGAGTTCAAGACGCCGATGCTGTGGGCGATCGGCTTCATCTTCCTGTTCACGGTCGGTGGCGTCACCGGCGTCGTGCTGGCCAACGCCGGCGTCGACCGCGTGCTGCAGGAAACCTATTACGTCGTCGCGCACTTCCACTACGTGCTGTCGCTCGGAGCCGTGTTCGCGATCTTCGCCGGCTGGTACTACTGGTTCCCGAAGATGTCGGGCTACATGTACTCGGAAACCATCGGCAAACTGCACTTCTGGTTCACCTTCATCGGCGTGAACCTGGTGTTCTTCCCGCAGCATTTCCTCGGCCTGTCCGGCATGCCGCGCCGCTACATCGACTATCCCGACGCGTTCGCGGGCTGGAACCTGGTGTCGTCGCTCGGCTCCTATATTTCGGGATTTGGCGTGCTGATCTTCATCTACGGCGTGGTCGACGCCTTCGTGAAGAAGGAGCAGGCCGCCGACAATCCGTGGGGCGCCGGCGCCACCACGCTGGAATGGACGCTGCCGTCGCCGCCCCCGTTCCACCAGTTCGAAGTGCTGCCGCGGGTGCAGTAATCGTTGAATTCGCGGCGCGCGCCTTGAGCGCGCCGCGGCCTTGAACCAAGCGGGATAAAATCTTGTCGGTCGTCGATCACAACGCCATCGAGTTGCCCCGGATTTCGGAGGCCGAGGTCGGCGACTATCTCGCGCTGTTGAAGCCGCGGGTGATGTCGCTGGTGATCTTCACCGCCCTGGTTGGCCTCGTCATCGCGCCCGGCCATGTCCATCCGATCCTCGCATTCACCTCCATCCTCTGCATCGCTGTCGGCGCCGGCGCCTCGGGCGCGCTGAACATGGCCTATGAGGGCGATATCGATGCGCTGATGTCGCGCACGGCCAACCGGCCGATCCCGCGCGGCCGCATCACCCGCGAAGAGGCCACCGCGTTCGGACTGATTCTGGCGTTCTTCTCGGTGATGACGCTCGGCATCCTCGTCAACTGGCTGGCCGGCGCACTGCTCGCCTTCACGATCTTCTTCTACGTCGTGATCTACACCATGGCGCTGAAGCGCTGGACCGCGCAGAACATCGTGATCGGGGGTGCGGCCGGCGCGCTGCCACCGGTCGTGGCGTGGGCAGCGGCGACTGGTTCGCTGTCGATGGAGCCGGTGCTGCTGTTTTTGATTATCTTCTTCTGGACCCCGCCGCATTTCTGGGCGCTGGCGCTGTTCCGCAGCGACGATTATGCCCGTGCCGGCATCCCGATGCTGCCCGTCGTCGCCGGCCCGGACGCGACGCGGCTGCAGATCCTGCTCTACACGATCGTGCTGGTCGCGATTGCCGTCGCGCCCTGGCCGCTCGGCTATTTCGACGCGATCTACGGCATCACCTCGCTGGTGCTCGGCGCCGGCATGATGGCGCTGGCGATCAACGTCTACCGCCGCCGCGAGGGCTCCACAGCGTTGCGCGCGACGCGGCGGTTGTTTGCTTTCTCGATCTTTTATCTGTTCGCGCTGTTTGCCACGCTGCTGCTCGAAGTTGTCGTGCGCGCCGTCATGGCGGCGATCGGGTAGGGGGCGCATGGGACCCGAATGGACGAAAAGCGAATGCCAGATGGAATCGTCCTCACCGAGGCGCAGAAAAGAAGCCGCCGTCAGCGCTCGATCGCCATCGCGCTCGCGCTCGGCGTGCTCGTCGTATTGTTTTTCGCAGTCACCATCGTCAAGGGGCCGGTCGTTCTGCTGCGGCCCATGTAACTTGAAATGTAACTTGAAAATTTAGGTGGAAATGACCAACGAACCGACCACGCGTGATCTGCCGGATGCAAGCCGCAAGGCTTCGCGTCGCGGCCTGACACGCGATGCGATGGTTGCGTCGATCTGCGGTTTCGTCGTGGTGTTCATGGTCGGCGCCGCCTATGCCGCCGTGCCCTTCTATAACTGGTTCTGCCGCGCCACCGGCTTCAACGGCACCACTCAGGTCGCGACCTCGGCGCCGTCGCAGGGCCCGCTGGCGCGCAAGATCGCGGTGCGGTTCGACGCCAATGTCGGCCCCGGTCTACCGTGGAAGTTCGAGCCCGAGCAGAACGAGATCGAGGTCAGGATCGGTGAAGTCGTCACCGTGTTCTATACCGTGACCAACCAGGCGGCGCGGGCCACGACCGGCGTGGCCGCCTATAATGTCGCCCCGCTGACGGTCGGCGCCTATTTCCAGAAGATCAACTGCTTCTGCTTCACCGAACAGACCATGGCGGCGGGCGAAAAGCGCGAGATGCCGGTCGTGTTCTACGTCGATCCGGCGCTGGTCGCCGACAGCGAGAATGACACCCTGAACACCATCACGCTGTCCTATACTTTCTATCCCGTGCGCGATCCGTCGCCGAAGCCGCTGGCTTCGGGCGAGGCGGACAAGCGCAAGGGAAGCCTCTGAACTCCGGAATTCCGCGCTATCGGGATTTCGAACTTGATGATTGAGACGACGATGTGCCTGACGATACGGCACCGCTAACGGAGAGACCGCAATGGCTACGGCGCAAGCGAAGCATCACGACTACCACCTCGTCGATCCGAGCCCGTGGCCGGTCGTCGGCGCGATCTCGGCCTTCGTCATGGCCGTCGGCGCCATCGGCTGGATGCATCACATGTATGCGGCGGCGCCGATCGTGTTCGGTGCCGGCACCATTGGCGTGCTCTACACCATGGCGAGCTGGTGGGGCGACGTGATCCGCGAAGCCCAGTTCAAGGGCGACCACACCCGCGTGGTGCAGATCAGCCACCGCTACGGCATGATCCTGTTCATCGCGTCCGAAGTGATGTTCTTCGTCGCCTGGTTCTGGGCCTTCTTCAACTCGGCGCTGTTCCCCGCCGATGCGGTTCACGCCACGCGCGATGCGCTATTCGGCTGCGGCGCCGGAACCGTCGCCGGCGCCTGCGGTGTGCCGGGTACCTGGCCGCCCAAGGGCATCGAGACCTTCGATCCCTGGCATCTGCCACTGCTCAATACGCTGCTGCTGCTGACCTCGGGCACCACGGTCACCTGGGCGCATCACGCGCTCTTGGAG